>DGBM01000032.1 GCA_002384765.1 Demequinaceae bacterium UBA4004 | reverse complement strand
CGGATCGTCATGGCGTGGCAAGACTACGCGGGCGCGCGCGCAGAAACCAAGCGCATGCGGGCCGGGGGCCCCGCGGCGGCGGCCGCCGCCCGGCCGCGGCATCGTGCCCAGGGAGGCTTTGCCACCACAGTCCACCCCGGGCGCCCTCACGAGGCGCCGCGGCGGTCCCGCCCGTCAGACTAGAACCATGATCACGGAACCGAACGACCTCACTCGCTGCTTTGGCAACGGAGAACCGCTCTACGAGCAGTACCACGACTTCGAATGGGGCGTGCCCGTCCACGGTGACGCCGCGCTGTACGAACGCATCGTGCTGGAAGGCATGCAGTCCGGTCTGTCCTGGCTCACCATCCTGCGCAAGCGAGACAACTTCCGCGCCGCCTTCTGTGGCTTCGAGCCTGCGGCCGTCGCGGCGTTCGGGGATGACGACGTGGAACGGCTACTGGCCGACGCTGGCATTGTGCGCAACCGGCTCAAAGTCAACGCGGCCATCACCAACGCGCGCGCCGTGGTCGCGTTGCAGGAGGCTGGCGGCTCCCTGGACCGGCTTTTCTGGTCTCACGCCCCAGCGCCACGCGCTCAACGCCCCAGCGGATGGGACGAGGTGCCAGCGTCAACCCCGGAGTCGGTGGCGCTGACCAAGGAGCTGAAGAAGGCCAGCTTCGTGTTCGTGGGGCCCACCACCATGTACGCCGCGATGCAGGCGTGCGGCCTGGTGGACGACCACATCGAGGGGTGTGTGGTCCCAACTCGATCTGGGGGCGTATCCCACTCGTCGGCAAGTAACTCCAGCTGACGTGCTCACGAACACTCCGCGCGCGGCGCCGGTGTCGCCACCATCAGTGCACGTCGGCCGAGTCGTTCCTCTTGCGTCTCGGCACCAGGTGGACCACTGCGACCACGACCGCACCCACCACCGTGCCGGCCAAGGCTGACGCCAGGGTGTTCGCGAGCCAGCCGAGGAAGCCGCCAATGCCCGCAACTGCGTGCACCGCGTCCTCCGCGCTGTGGACCGCCTCGTAGGGCGCCGCCCAACCGATCTCATCAAGCCCGACAAGCAAGATGTGCCCGCCGACCCACAACATCGCGACAATCCCCACCGTCGACAGGACCGCGAGCACCTTCGGCATGGCAAGGACCAGCGTCCGCCCGATCGCCGCGGTCGCGCCCCGCTGCCGTTCGGCCAGGTAGAGGCCAACATCGTCCATCTTGACGATGAGCGCCACAATCCCGTAGACGACCGCCGTGATGGCAAGCGCCACAATCGCAAGAATGATCGCACGGGACACGAACGGTTCATCCGTCACCTCGTCGAGCGCGATGACCATGATCTCCGTCGAGAGGATGAAGTCGGTGCGGATGGCGTTGTTCACCATGGTCTTCTCGACGTCCGCACCCTGGGCCGCCACCGGAACCGCCACCGTGTGTTTACCGTGACCGGTGACGAGCTCATATAGCTTCTCGGCACCTTCGAAGGCCAGGTAGGTGCCGCCGATCATCAGAATCGGTGTGAGTAACCACGGGAGGAACTGGCTCAGTAGCAACGCGGCCGGGAGGATGAAAACCAACTTGTTGCGCAGCGACCCCAACGCAATCCGCCGGACAATGGGAAGTTCGCGTGCGGCAGTGAATCCATGGAGATAACGGGGCGTCACCGCGGTGTCGTCAATGACGACGCCCGCAGCTTTCGCGCTCGCTCTGCCCGCCGCCACGCCGATGTCGTCAACGGACGCCGCGGCAAGCTTGGCGAGCGCGGCGATGTCGTCTAGGAGTGCCACCAAACCGCCGGCCATGATTACTCCTCGCTCATCCGTCGAAGCACAAGGCTATCCGGGGCCCGGCGACCCTGACATCATGCACGGCAACTTCGATTGCTGATCGGCCGTCAGCCGCCGATTCCGCCTTGGCAGGACGCACCCGGCTCGGGCGTCTGCTCTCCCTGCAGGTAGCGCTCCAAGAAGGGAAGAAGACGCTCGTCCTGCGCTGAATCAAGTTCGACCTGAACACCCCAGGCGGTGGCCACGACGTCGGCGGCGAGATCCTCAAACGGGCTGACCAACAGGTACGGGTTCTCCTGTGCCAGTTCGCTCAACCTGGCGACCTGTGCGTCGTCGAGCCCGGGCCGATATGTCAACCACACTGCGCCGTGTTCGAGGGAGTGCAGGGCGTTCTCGCTGCGAATCGGCTCCGCATAGAAGCCGCAGTTCTGCACGACGGGGTCGTGGTCGCCGCCCGTCGGCGGCAACAGCGTGCCTTCAGCAACCGCTTCTCGGGTCTCATAGGAGATATCCCCTGCGACGTGTGTTGCCGTGGAGATGTCGTCGACTCGCTCGCCCACGATCGGTTGGCTCGCCGCCTGCTCGACCGCAGCAGCATCGCGCTCCGCGTTGGCGATGACAAACGCGGTAGGCACCACCAGGGCCAACACGATTCCGGTGAAGATGAGGATGGTCAGATACTTGCGGCGACGATCGTCCCGCAACTGGGCGGCGCGAATCTCCGAAACGCGGGCACGCCGTTCGTCCTTGGTGGGGCCCGTCTTCTTGCTTGCGCTCATAGGTTTTCTCCGGATCGTTGCAGTCACCGACGTTTCGAACGATCGGGGCGGATGTCGGACACGTGGAAGATCATGATAGGCGATCAGAGGGGACTAGCGGACGACCGCGAGGTTCTGACACGCGATGTGCATGGTGGCCCGGGCAGGGTTCGCCGCCGTCACAAATCTGCCAACCGCTTCGGAATTCGGCGACGCGTGAAAGCCAACCCGGCTGACCGCACGCCCACGAGCACCTCGCTGTCCGGGCGCCACTGCTGGTCGCCCAGCACGCGCGCCTGCACGGGCTGCTCGCATGCGGGCAGGTCCATGGTGACCACCGCGTCGTGCCCGAAGTAGGCGACATCGCGGACCAGAGCGATGACGCCGGGGCCGCCCCCCGCGCCTATGGCGCTTACCGACAGCTGCTCGGGCCTTAGCACCAGGTCCACGGTGTCGCCGGGATGGGCGACGTGCCCGTCGGCGAGGTTCGCGGGCACCACTCCCAGGGGGCCGGCCACCGCGCCGTCGCTCCACGTGCCGGGCAGAACCAGCGCTCCACCGACGAACCGGGCAAGCCATCGCGAGGCGGGCTTGGCGTAGATCTCCGCCGGAGTGCCAACCTGCACGAGCCGACCCTCGTCCACCACGGCCACGTGATCCGCCATGGATAGCGCCTCGTCCTGATCATGCGTCACCAGTACCGCCGTAGTCTGCGCGCGCCGCAGCACCTGGCGCACCTGGCCGCGCACCTCAGCACGCAGCGCCGCGTCAAGGGCGGAGAAGGGCTCGTCCAGGAGCACCACGTCCGGCTCCGTCGCCAGAGCTCGCGCCAACGCTACGCGGTGACGTTGCCCGCCGGACAACTCGCCTGGCATGCGGGTGGCGTAGTCGGTCATGCCCACCATCTCCAGCAGGTCCAGCGCCTTTCCGCCACGGCGTTGCGCGCGCGGCAGGCCAAAGCCCACGTTCGCGAGCACGTCGAGGTGTGGAAACAGCGCGGCGTCTTGGGGTACCAATCCGATGCGCCGGCGCTCAGGGGCCACGTGCACACGGGGGCCGGACAGTACCGTGCCGTCGACGACGACGGCACCCTCGACCGGCCGGTTCAGTCCGGCGATGACGCGCAGCAGCGTGGACTTTCCCGAACCCGACGGTCCGAGCACGGCGGTGAGGCTACCGTGCGGCACGGTGAAGGTGATGCCTCGCAACACGGGCGCGGCATCGTAACCCGCCACAATCTTGCGTACCTGCAGTTCGCTCACAGTGTCTCCTCCGGGTGGCGTTTACCGCCTGCGACTTCCCGCGTCAGCAGCAACGCCGGCACGGCGGCCACCGCAATCAGCACCAGCGCATACGGCGCGGCCGCGGCGTAGGCGGTGCCGGATGTGAGCCGCCACAGCGACGTTGCGAGCGTCTCCGTGCCCGTGGGTCGCAGGAGCAGCGTCGCCGGCAATTCCTTCATGGCCGTCAGCGCCACCAGCAGCACGCCCGCCCCGATGCCCGGCCACGCGATGCGTGCGGTCACGCGGATCCACACCCCCGCGGGCGTCGAACCCAGGGTGCGGGCCACGTCCTCCAAGCCGGGCTCCACCTGAACGATGCTCGATCGCACGGCGCCCACCGCCTTGGGCAGGAACAGCACGCCGTAGGCGAAGGCGAGCATCCAGATCGACTGATACAGCATCGGCGCCACGTTGAGCGAGAAGAACACGAGCGACAGGCCCACGACGATGCCCGGTAAGGCCAGTCCCAGGTAGCTGGCGGACTCGGTGGCGGTCGCCAGGCGCGAGCGGAAGCGGGCCGCCACAATGCCAATGGGTAGGGCGAGGGCAAGCGCCACGACCGCGCCCGCCGCCGCAAGCCCCACCGTGGACAACGCGTCGGCCAGCAGGTCTTCCGTCTTGACCGTCGTGGAGGTCTCGGTCCTCAGCAAGAGATACCGGGCCAGCGCACCGAGCGGCACCCCGAGCGACAGCGCCGCCACCACCGCGAGACCGCCGTGGGCGAGCCAACGCCACCGGCCCAGCGCCACAGGGACCGGCTGGGTGCGCGCCGCCACGGTCGAGCCCGTGCGCGCCTGGGCTCCCCGAATGCGCCGTTCGGCCGCCACGAGCGCGATCCCCATCGCGGCCAGGACCACGGACATCACGGCCGCCAGGGTGCGGTCAAACAGGCTCTCGTATGCCACCTGGATGGCCCACGTGAACGCTTGGTAGCGCATCAGGGCGACGGACCCGAAGTCGCTCAGCACATACAGCGCCACCAGCAGCACCCCGGCCAGAGAGGCGGGGCGAATCTGCGGCCAGGTCGCCTCGAGGAATGCCCTCCAGCGGGTGCGGCCCAACGTGCGCGCGACGTCCTCGCTGGCCGCGTCGGCAAGACGCAGGGCGGCGATGGTCGGCAAGATCACGAGCGGCACGTTGCACAGGGTGAGCACGAGGAACGCGCCCCAGAAGCCGCGTACCGGCGTGGTCGCGATCCAGCCGAATGCCGCCACATACGAAGGCACCGCGAGCGCCAGGGAGGACACCACGAGCCACACGCGGCGCCCTGGCAGGTCGGTGCGAGCCAGGAGCCACGCGGTCGCCACACCCAACACCAGGCACGCCGCCGAGACCGCGAGCACGAGGCCCACCGTGTTCACCATGAGGGTCGCGATGCGGGCGTTCCACAACGCACGGACGATCTCCGTGCCGTCCGCCTGGGCCACCCGCACCACGAGGTAGGTCAAGGGGATGGCTGCCAGCGACGCGGCCACCACCGCCGAGGCCCGCAGAATGAGGCGCCCGCCCGGCGCGCGCCAACGACGACGGGG
This sequence comes from Demequinaceae bacterium UBA4004, assembly GCA_002384765.1. The sequence goes on along the minus strand of DGBM01000032.1, from coordinate 1,316 downwards.
GTCCGGAGCTGCCTCCAAGTCCGCCGCCGCCGTGAACCTTGCGGGCCGCATGTGTCTCCTTACAGGAGGCCTACTTCCACCAGCATCTCGGTGGTCTTCCCCAAGCTGTCGAGGTCGGCGAGATCCAACTCCGGGTTGGTCAGCGTCTCGAGGGCGGGCAGGCCCTCGGGCGCCGCGACTCCATCGATCAACGGATACTCGTAGGTGTTGTCGACAAAGTACTGCTGAGCGGCCGGCGAGACCAGGTACTCAATAAACTGCAGCGCGTCGGCGTCATCTGCCGCTCCGGTGAGCAGCCCGGCCCCGGTCACGTTGACGATGCTGCCTGCGTCGCCCGCTTCGGGGAACGCCAACTTGGCGCGCATGTTCTCGGCACCCACCTCGGCGGCCATCCGATACCAGTAGTAGTGGTTGATCAGGCCAAGCTTGATCTCGCCCGCGTTGGCGGCCTCCAGGATTGGCGTGTTCTTCGCGTAGACCTGGGCGTCCGAGGCTTTCATGCCCTCGAGCCACGCCCTGGCAGCATCCTCGCCCTCGAGCACGCGCAGCGCGGTGACNNGGACTGGAACGACGCGTTGGTGGGGGCGATGCCCACCTGGGAGGACCACTTTTCGTCGGTGAGGGCCGCGACCGTCGTGGGCACCTCGTCGGCGCTGAGCTGTTCACTGTCGTAGACGATGACCCGCGCGCGTCCGGTCACACCGACCCAGGAGCCATCCGTCGACGTGAAGCCCGCGGGTACGGTCGTGGTGATGCTCTCGGGGAGCGTGGCGAACATGCCGGCCTTGGCGATGGCTCCCAGCGCGCCGGCATCCTGCGCCAGGAATACGGCGGCGGGAGTGGCGTCGCCCTCCTCCAGGAGCAGCGCGGCCAATTCGGTGCTCCCGGCGTAACGCACGTCGACGCTGATGCCGGTGTCGGACTCGAACTGCTCGATGAGGGGGTCAATCAGTTCCTGGTCGCGACCCGCGTACAGCGTGAAGGTGCCATCGGCGACCGCGGACGCTGAAGATGCCGTCCCCGGTGTCGGCATGGCGTCGCCATCACCGGCGGCGCATGCGCTGAGCGTGAGTACGGCGAGGGCGGCAGTCGCAATCGCGGCTGGGCGCAGGGCAGTCATCTCAGGCCTTTCTGAAGAGTGTCGTGACGAAGTAAGGCGAGCCTAATATGGAATTATGCAACGAGTCAATTGCGTAATTCGCCGACGGGGCGGCGGGGCGTGTCGAGGGGCGCGCGACCGGGTGTTAGCAGGAGGAACGACGATGCCGAGCGACCGCATCGTTCACGAGTGCGGCCACGATCCGCTCGTCGGCAGG
>DGBM01000149.1 GCA_002384765.1 Demequinaceae bacterium UBA4004 | reverse complement strand
GCGGCTGTGGCGCTCGCCGACGGTTCAGCGGACTTTGATGCTGCGCTCGCCCCGCCAGGCACTGCCGCGCGGTTGGGCCTGCACCTTGTGAGCGACGGAGTCGCGGACAACGTCTATGCCGCCACTCGGTTCGTGAAGGTAGGGCGGCCCCAGCCGGCACCCCCCGCCACTGGCGCCGACAAGACCACCCTGGTGGTGCACTTGCCCACCGATCGTTCGGGCGCGCTCTTGGAGATGCTGGAGCAGTTCGCCGCCCGCGGCGTGAATTTGTCTCGCATCGAATCGCGCCCGCGTGGAGACAAGGTGGGTGAGTATTCGTTCTCCGTCGACGCTCTTGCGCACATCGGGGAAGCGCGCATGGCCGAGGCGCTGGTGGGGCTCAGGCGCACGTGCCCGCTCGTCGTCTTCCTTGGCTCGTACCCCGCAGCGCACGGTCAGGTCACTCCGCTAGCCCCGGGCACCGGCGAGGCGGACTTCGCCGCAGCGCACGCGTGGGTGGAGTCGCTGAGACGCGGCGAGGGGTAACGTCCGAGACCGCTACTGCACGCGGCGCCTGACCAAGAGCGCGCCGTGATCGACGGTGGCGGTCACGCTCCGCGCGAGACCCAAGCCCTCCCCGTCGGCCTGCACCTTGTACATATGATCCATGCCAACCACGATCGACTTGCCACGCGCATGATCGATGCGTGACGTGCCGTACGCCTTGAGTACGTCCGGGATGTGTACCCCTGCACCCTGGGCCACCACGTTGCCGAAGAGCGCCGTCCAGCCGACGATGCCCGCGCGCGCGTCCAGTGTCGCCACGTCGAGCCAGCCGTCCTCCGCCGACGCATGGGGAACCAGCATGAGCCCTCCTGGCAGCTTGCCGACGTTCGCGAACAGCACCGTGCGCATCTGCGTCGTGACCTCGGCGGAGCCGTCCACCGACACGGAAGCGGTCATCCTGCGCGAGCCCAAGTGCTTGAGCGCGGCAAAGAAGTAGGCGATCCAGCCGAGTCGCCGCTTGAGGCGTTCGTCGGCGCCAGCCACCATCTCCGCGTCGAGTCCCGCGCCAGCGATCACTAAGAAGATATGACGCTCGTCTTGAGCGCGAGGCCCGCGATCCAGGTCCAGCCAGCCCACGTCGATCCGCGCACTCTCGCCCTCCAGGGCGATGCGTAGCAACGAGGGAGTGTCCCCCAACGGCAGGTCGAGGTTGCGCGCAAAGAGGTTGCCCGTCCCCATCGGGATGATGGCGAGGGGAATCCCGGTACCGGCCAACTCCGCGGCGACCGCACGGACGGTGCCGTCGCCACCGACGGCAACCACCACTTCGGCCCCAGCGTCGAGCGCCGCGCGCGCGGCCTTGTGCCCCGAGTCCTCCGGTGTCGTGTAGAGCCACATCGGCTGCGGCAGGTAGCGGTTGGAACAAGCGCGCAGAGCCTGCTCGCGCACCGCATCGATGCCAGCCTTCGTGGGATTGGCGATGAACGCGATGCGCTCCGTTCCGCGCGTGGTGGGCGCGAACTCCCCTTGAAGCGCGACGGGCAACGCCCTGATCCGCAACACCTTGCGCCAGAACGGCGGAATGGCGATCGGGTCCCTCGTGCCGATGCGGCGAGTGATGGTCACCGCGAGAACCAGACCCGCGATTCCAATCACGAGTGCGGATCCCGCGATGACTACCGCGAGCGCCGCATCTGTCATGGGTCGAGCCTACGTGTCCGCCGATAGACTCGCCATCATGATCGATCTTGCCTTGCTTCGCTCGGACCCCGAACGCGTGCGTGATTCCCAGCGGATGCGCGGCGACAGCATCGAGGTGGTGGACCAGGTCCTGGCCGCCGACGCGCGCCGACGCGCCGCGCTCACCGACTTTGAACAGGCACGCGCCGAGCAGAGGTCGCTGGGCCGCGAGGTCGCCCAGGCGAAGGGCGACCACAAGGAGGCGCTGCTGGCGTGCACCAAGGACCTGGCGCAGCGGGTCAAGTCCTTGCAGGCCGACGCCGANNTCCCCGTGCGCGATCACCTGGAGTTGGGTGAGGGTCTGAAGGCGATCGACATGGAGCGTGGCGCGAAGGTGTCCGGAGCCCGCTTCTACTTCCTCACGGGCGTGGGGGCGCAACTCGAGTTGGCGATTCTCAATGCCGCGATGGGGGTCGCGACCGCGCAGGGTTTCTCCCCGATGATCACGCCGACGCTGGTGCGCCCCGACACGATGCGCGGCACGGGTTTCCTTGGCAAGCACTCCGACGAGGTCTACTACCTGGAGAAGGACGATCTGTACCTGACGGGGACGTCCGAGGTGGCGCTCGCCGGCTATCACACGGACGAGATCTTGGATCTGAGCGACGGCCCGTTGCGCTATGCCGGGTGGTCGGCCTGCTATCGCCGGGAGGCCGGTTCGGCGGGGCGGGACACCCGCGGCATCATCCGCGTGCACCAGTTCCACAAGGTCGAGATGTTCTCCTACACACGGCCCGAGGACGCGGCCGACGAGCACGACCGCTTCCTCGCGATCCAGGAGTCGATGTTGCAGGCGTTGGAACTGCCCTACCGCGTGATCGACACGGCGGCCGGAGACCTCGGAACGTCGGCCGCACGCAAGTATGACTGCGAGGCGTGGCTGCCAAGCCAGCAGCGCTGGATGGAACTCACGTCCACGTCGAACTGCACCACGTTCCAAGCGCGCCGGCTCGCGATTCGCGAGCGTGGTGAGGACGGTACCCGGGCGGTCGCGACCGTCAACGGCACCATCGGCACCACGCGGTGGATCGTGGCGCTGCTGGAGAACCACCAACAGGCCGACGGCAGCGTCTACGTCCCCCCGATGCTGCGCCCATACCTGGGCGGCGCGGAGTTGCTGACGCCGGTGGCGTGACCCGACGTGGCGGGCCGCCGTCGTAAAGTCGACCCATGGCCGTTGATCCGGAAGAACTCGACCCGCCGCTCACGGAGAATGACTGGCGGCTCGTCGGCCTCGACATCGACGGCACGCTCATGCACTGGGGCGGCGAGATCACCGATGCGGTGGTCGAGGCGGTCACTCGGGTACGCATGTCCCGCAACCATGTGGTGCTGGCGACCGGTCGCAACATCATGGCAACCATGCCGGTCGCGGAACGGCTGAGCATCCGCCGCGGCTGGGCGGTGTGCTCCAACGGGGCCGTCATCATCCGACTCAATCCGGGATCGCCAGGCGGCTACGACATCGTCAAGACCATCACCTTCAACCCGCGTCAGGCACTCGAGTTGATTCGAGATGAGATGCCGGACGCCTTCTTCGCGGTCGAGGACCTGGGGGTGGGCTTCAGGGTGACCAAGGAGTTCCCCATGGGCGAGCTGGCGGGGCGCCAGCTGAAGGTCTCGTTTGACGAGTTGTGCCACGACGACGTCACCCGGGTGGTGATCAGGGCTCCGGGGGCCGAGGTCGAGCACTTCGATGACATCGTCCACCGCATTGGGCTAAGCGACGTGACGTACGCCGTGGGGTATTCGGCGTGGCTGGACCTCACCCCGCCGGGGGTGTCCAAGGCGTCGGCCCTTGAGACCTTGCGGGAGGAGCTCGGCGTGCATCCCGAGCACACTGTGGCGGTCGGCGACGGCAACAATGACATTGAGATGTTGACGTGGGCGCGCGACTCCTACGCCATGGGCAACGCCCCCGAGAGAGTGGTCGCGGCCGCCCAGGGCTCGATCGGGCCGGTCGATGAAGACGGCGTGCTCGAGGCTCTTGAACCGCTGATTGATCCCTCCCGTCCTTCCATGTAGCCGTCCCGCGCGCCGTGGAGGAGACGGCGCTTGCGACGCCTCGTAGGCTGGAGTCATGAACCTCCTCGAAGATCCCGCGCACCGGGCCTGGCTTGAAGCCGAGGCCGAACGCCTGCTCGCTTTTGGACGGCCCAGCCGTTCCGCCATCGGCGGCTTCGGATGGCTCGACAACCACGGCGTCGTCGATCCCTCCCACCCCATCGAACTGTGGATCAGCGCCCGCATGACGCACAGTTACGCTCTGTCCGTGCTGCGGGGAAACGCGGCCGACGCGGCGCTCGTCGACCACGGAATCACATCGTTGTGGGGCCCCTTGAGGGACGATGCCCACGACGGTTGGTTTGCGAGCATCGGCCCTGATGGACCCATCAATGACGCGAAGGAGGCGTATGGTCACGCCTTCGTGATCTTGGGGGCATCGTCGGCGGTGGCGGCGGGGCGCCCCGAGGCGCCCGCCCTCCTGGAGGAGGCGCTCGACGTCTTCGACGCCCACTTTTGGGACGACGAGCACGGACTTGCCCGCGAGTCATACGAGGCCGACTGGTCGGGCCTTTCCGAGTACCGCGGGGTCAACGCCAACATGCATACGGTGGAGGCGTACCTGGCTGCGGCCGACGTAGCGGTGCGGCCGGATCTGTTGGAGCGTGCGCTGCGGATCACCACCCGGGTGGTGGACGAGTGGGCGAGGAACAACGGGTGGCGCATCCCGGAGCACTTCACGGCGGAGTGGGAGCCACTTCTCGAGTACCACCGCGACGAGCCCGCGCATCCCTTCAGGCCCTTCGGCGCGACCATCGGCCACCTCTTCGAGTGGTCGAGGCTGACGCTTCAACTCGAGGCGTCGCTGTTGCGCGCGGGCCTCGACGCGCCGCGCTGGATGGTGGGCGCCGCCCGAGAGTTGTACGACGCCGCGGTGCGCGACGGCTGGAACGTCGACGGAGCACCCGGCTTCGTCTACACCGTTGACTGGAATGGTGCGCCGGTGGTCCGCGCGCGGATGCACTGGGTGACGGCGGAGGCGATCGGCGCGGCGCTGACTTTGTGGCTTCGCGAGGGCGACGAGGCCACGGCGGCCGACTACGAGTCCTGGTGGGACTACGCCACCGAATACCACCTCGACCGCGACGGGGGATCCTGGTGGCATGAGCTGGCCGCCGACAACACGGTGGGGCACTCGACGTGGGAAGGCAAGCCGGACGTCTACCACGCACTTCAAGCCACCCTCTTCCCACGACTGCCGATCACGCCGTCGCTGGCGAGCGCCATCAAGGCCGGGCTCCTCCAGTAGCGCGAGCCCTATGGAGTCAGCACGAGCTTGCCCGCCACATCGCCGCTGGCGAGCATGTCGTGTGCACGAGCCGCGTCTTCAAGCGGCACCGCAGCGTGCAACCGCGG
>DGBM01000274.1 GCA_002384765.1 Demequinaceae bacterium UBA4004 | reverse complement strand
GTGCCGATGGCGAGCGGGTTGGGCTCCCACCAGCGGTCGGTCGCGGCGGGGTTGGTGTAGTCGGCCATCAGTCCTCCTCCGCCCACTGCCACGTGTAGCCCGGGAACAGATCGCGGCACTCGTCAGTGACGCCGCGGATCTCGACGTGCGGGCCGTAGTACGACATGCCATCGGGGGCCATGACGACCCGCCAGAACTCGTGACGGTTGCGGCACTTGAAGCACCAGCGGACGCCCTCGGAGCGACGGCTGTGCTCGACCATGCGAGTCCCGCAGATGGCAAGGTCGCCGTCATCTACGCACCAGTCAGCGGAAGTCTCGGCACTCATGCCGCCACCCCCTGACACATCGCAGCGATCCGGCACCACGTCGGGTCGTCGCCGCGCCTCTTGCGTGCCTCGTGGATCGCGGCGGTGGCGAGGTTCGGCAGTTGCGCAGCAGCACGGTCCACCTCGTCGGCGGGGATCTCGGTCGTGATGTCGTCGGCCTCGGCGTAGTAGCGGCCGTGGCGGGTCTCGACGAAGCGGATGCCGTCGCAGATGAACGTCACGCGGTCGCCGTTGGGTCGGGTGGCGTCGATGCGTCGGACGCGGGCGAGGCCGGTCAGGGGCTCGGTGGGGCGGAAGGGGCTCATCACGCGGCCCTCCCGTCGTTCTCGATGTGGCGAGAGCCCTTGACGTGACGACCTCTGTTGTCCATGAGGATCGTCACCTCGCAGACATCGCAGGTCCACTTGCCATCCGAGAGGGCGCCGTTGCGTGCGATGAATCCGCGCACGGCGTTGACCCGGTGCGTGACCGCTTCGAGGTGAGCCGGGTTGACGCACGCCCGGACCCGGCACAAGTGGTCGAGCTCCTTGCCGGCAGGAACCTCGCCGACGAGCGCCTGGTAAGCGAAGGTGTGGGAGTTGACGGTCTTCACGATTCCGCGGTCGATGCGCTTGCGGAACGAGCCGTAGCCGGTCGAGGAGATCGCCCCTCGCCAGAGCCAGCAGCCAGCGCCCTCGCCCTTGTCGACGAGGGCCCAGAATCGCTCCTCGTTCGTCGATCGAGGCTGCTGGTGAGTCGACTCGCGGGGGTGAATGACGCGGTACGGGTCGCCGTGCCTCATAAAGCGGCGGTAGTGGGTCTTGCAGTAGCGACGAGCGTGCTCGGCCTTGTCGCAGTCGGGCAGTTGGCAGACGGTCCTCATGCGACCCACCTCGCCCAACCCAGCTCCGACCCGTGACGCGAGTCGACGTGGTGCCCGTCGTGATCCGCCGCGCGGTCACACCAGAGCCCGTCGCGGCGCGCATTGCAGCGGGTGACGTGATGCAGGGTCGCGGCGTTCAGCTCCTCGCGGGCTTCACGCTCCCGGTTGGCCTTCTGCTCGGCCCAGATGAACAGGGCAGCGATGCCGCAGCACAGGAGGATGAAGGCCCAGATCGGGGCGGTGTGCTCGGCGGCGATCATGAAGTTCTGCAGGTCGGTCCTCATGGCTGCTCACCGTCCAGACGCGCGACGTACATGCGCCCGTCGATGGTGATGTCGGCCTCGTGCTTGCCGACGTGGATCTCGGTGCCGGGGTGCTCGAAGGCGAGGGCCTCGAGCTCGTCGGCGGTGACGGTTTGGAAGGTCATTGCTAGACTCCTGCCTTGTAGTTGGTGAAGCGCGGTCTCTCTTGGCGGGGGGCCGCGCTTCGCTGTCCCTTGTGGAGTTGGTGAGCCTCGACGCGGGGGCTGCCCTGGGGGATGGGTGTTCCGCCCGCGCCGAGGCGGCTAGGGGGTCTCGTGCAGACGCTTGGCCTCACGCCAGAGGTCGCGGAGGATCGCCTTCGCCGTGACGCGCAGGGCGTCGACCTCGCCGGCCACCTCGCCCGGGTCTGCCTTGTCGGTGTCGGCGAGGACGTCGCGGACGACCTGGCGGAGGATGAAGTCGCTCATGCCGACCGCCTCCGACGCGAGCCCTTCGTCTGGCCGGCGATCACGGGCAGGTCTGCCTCGGTGGTCTCGATGTCGCGAGCGGCGACGTGGCGCTCGATGATCTGGGCGACGTGATCCTCGGTGAACCGGACGGCCTTGCGGTTGAACTGGATGCAGGGCCAGCCGTTCAGTCGACGGAGGCGAAGCACCTGCTCGGCCGTCAGGTTGAGTCGCTCGCCGACCTGGGCGGGAGTGAGGAGGTTGTCGGTCATGCCGCACCGCCGCGGGCCTGCTCGGCGAGCCAGTCGTCGAAGGTCTCGCGGTCGATCAGCCACGTCCCGACCGGCTTGAATGCGCCGGGGATCTTGCCGTCCTTGCAGAGCGAACGGGCGTGGTACGGCTTGACCCGGAGGATGTCGGCGACCTCTGTCACCGTGTAGTGCCGCTCGGGCATCTGTGCTCCTGGGTGGTCTAGTCTTTCGCTGCTGTCGTTCCCCTAAGTTCCGGCGAACATGGGGTAAGCAAACCGGATGAGACGGCACATGTCAACGACATCACACAAGTTCGCATGTATTTTTCGGGCGAGTTCCGACTCCGTGCGGGTAAGTTCCCAGGTGGGGGCCGATTACCGGGTAGTTATGACGGGGTGGGGAGATGCTGCAACAATCCGTTGCCATGACGAATGGCGAGGAAATCCGCGACAGACGGTTGCGGTTGGGGATGTCGCTTGAGCAGCTCGCGCAGGAGGCGGGCGTCAACGCGGACACGCTGGGGGACTACGAGGCGGGCAACCGAAGTCCCCGGGATGTGACCCGGCGAAAGGTTGCCGACGCGCTCGACAGGCTCGAGGAGGAGACCGGCATGGACGCGCCGCGCACCGAGGCCGGCATCGTCTCGTTCGACGTCCAGGCCGAGGGCGGTTTTCACGTCGTTGTCAAGGGGCCGGTCGCAGATGCCGACGCCCTGCGCCGTCAGGTCACCGAGATCATCCGGGAGATACGCAACAACTCCTGACCGATTCGTCCGAAACTCTGGCGAATGTCGGCGCTGCGTGGTTAGGTCCCGTTCAAGTGGTACAGACCAACCGACTACGGGGTGTAACGCATGAATCTGGACGTGGTGTTCGTCTCGGGGGACGCTCTCGAAGGGGAGTGGGCATTCGCCTACTCCGACGACGGGACGGCCTACTTCATCGTCCGCGAGGACTGCCTGTGCGAACGCACGCTCCGCGAGGCGTGGGAGACGTGGATGAGTCGCGTCGCTGCCTAGGCGAGCTCGCCGCGCACTACCGTCCCGACGACAGGCTCAGTGCGGCCGGTCAGCATGTCGTCAAGCGACTCGAGGGCGCCGTCGGACACGTCGTCGATGGTGCGGCCGTAGACGTTGATCGTCGTCTGGATGGACTCGTGCCCGAGGCGGCGTTGGATCTCGGGCAGGCTAACCTGCTTCGTGCGGTTGAGCAGCATGACGTGGGTGTGCCTGAGCCAGTGCGGGGTGATCGGGCGCTCGATGCCCGCGGCCCCGAGGATCTTCGGCCAGGTCCGGTTGAGGAAGTTCGTCTGATACCACTTCCGACCCTGCGCGTTGGTGAAGATCAGGTCGCCCGGCCCCTTGCCGACCATGCGACGGCGCACCATCGCAGCGGCGACAGGGGAGAGCTTGACCCGACGTCGCGCGGCCTCCGACTTCGCCTCGTCATCGGCGAGCACCTGGCGGGAGTGGTCGTCGCGCCGGAACACGCGGTCGACGCTGACGTACATGACGTCGCGTCCGCGCTCGTCGGTCCACTCCTCGACGCCGGCCGGGTCCAGGGCTGCGGCCTCCGACCATCGCCACCCGGTCGCCACGATGAACAGCAGCAGGTCGGCCGCGTCGGGGTTCACTCGCTGGGCGGCCTCGTGGATGGCGAGCCACTCGGCGACGGTCGCGCCCTTCGGAGGCTTCTGGCGGCGCTTGGGGAGTTCGGTCTCGAGGCAGGGGTTGTCGTCCACGAGCCGGCGCGTCTTGGCGGTCGCCCACTTGTAGATGCTGTGCAGGATCATGTGCCGGTCGGCGACGGACTTCGGCTCGAGCCGGGTCGCCATGTGGTCGACGAGGGTCTGCACGTCGGTCTCGTCGATGGATGAGGCGCGGCGGTGCCCGAGGTGCGGGGAGATCCAGTTGGTGTAGTCGCGGCGGTAGTCGGCGATGGTGCGGGCTGTGACGTCGCGTCGCGCCGCCTTCCATGCGAGCCACTTCTCGGCGAGTTCGTCGAGGGTGGGGGCGTCGGCCTGGCCCGCCTCGAGTTCGGCGAGCGCCCGGTCGGCTCCGAGCAGAGCCACGAGCTGCCGGAACCTCTCGGCGTGCTTGGCGGTCTCGAACGTCATCGAGGTCTGCTTGCCGTCGTGCCGGAACAGCACCGCGTAGGTGGTGCGTCCGTGCTTGTTGGTGCGCTTTCGTACCGATGCCATGAGATCAGCCTACGTCGGTCGTGTTGACGTGATGTTGACGAGGCGAGGAGAGACCCCCTCCGACTCTGCGAATCCGCAGGTCAGAGGGGGTCTCGTCTGGGGTGAACGACGGGACTTGAACCCGATAGCCTTGAGCGTGAACGGAACTCATGGGAACTAGTTTAGGCGTAAGTTCCGGTCGGCGGGCGCAGGTTGGACGGCGTTCGGGGACGTTCGGTGTTGACTCGTCAACACGTCCCGCGCCCCGCAGACAGCAAGAAGCCCCTCCCCGAACCCGAAGGCTCGAGGAGGGGCAGTGTCTTGCGTTGGGTCAGGCGATGATGAGCACGAGCGCGACGACTGCGACGAGCAGCGCCACGACGGCTACGGCGGACGTGTTCATGCGACCTCCTCTCCCGAGATGAGGGGTGGGTCGTGCGGCCGGGCTAAACCGGCGTTAGGTCAGGCTGTCGTCTGCGCCCACTCGTAGGTGTCGTCGGACTTCTTGCGACAGACGTAGAGCTGGTCGGCCACGCCTGCGCCACCGTGGACGAACGCGACCTTCCCCCGCAGCCCCGAGGTTGCCGATGGGAGCGCCGTATGGTTGGGGAACACGATGCCGGGGCGGAACGACGTGTCGATCTGGAACTGCTTGGCCGTGTCGAGAGCTTGCCCGCGCAGATAGATCAGGTCGCCGGTCAGGTAGCCGTTGACACCAACCGCCTGGAAGCGGGTGCCCGACGTGCCCACCCAGACCGCCCCATTGGCGGGGGTGGCAGGGTCGTAGTACCTGCCGCCCGCGCCACCATTCCCGGCCGTCCGTGCGTCCTTGACGTACCCGCGGTTCCGCTCGAGGCCGAGGTGGTTGTCGATGTAGATGTTGGTGGCCGTGCCACTGTTGTCCACGACTGCCGCGTCCGTGGCCGACCCCTCGGCGCCGGACATGCAGACGTAGGTGTCGCTCACTCCCTCGCCCAGGGTGATGTTGTTTCCCCGGTAGCCCTTTGTTCCCACGATGCTGTTGCGCGACTGTGTGACCGCAATGCCGGTGTCGAAGGAGGTTGCTTCCGTCCCCTTCCCTGGGACGTAGCCGCGCCACATGTTGCCGCCGATGTTGGCGCCCTCGGCGGGGACCTTGAACCGTGCCCATGCGGTGCCGGTGGCGCCTGACTCTTTGGAGCAGTCGAACAGCTGCGGGCCGTCGATGATGTTGGCGTTGCCCTCGATGGAGATGAGGCAGCCGTTGGTGGGGGCGTGTAGGTACTCGAACCAGGGGGCGATGAACACGTTGTCGTGTGGGGCGTACCCGCCGCCTGCCTTGAGGACGAGTGCGCCGGATGCTCCACAGTCGGCGGATGCGCTCAGGGAGCGGAACCCGATGCCGATGAAGCGGTTGCCGTTCGCGCCGACCGCGTTGAGGTAGGGAACGTCGTTGGCCTTGGCGCCCACGGGGGTGACGAGGGTGATGCGCTCGAAGTCGCCCAGGTATGCCGCGCCGAGGTCGAGGCATGGCCCGCCCGTCTTACTGATGACGATGTCGCGGAAGTGGTAGGAGCCGGCTGCGACGGTGGGTGTAGCGACCCTGATGCCCGCGTTCACCTTGGTCGCATCGGCCACGCCAGAACCTTCGACTGCGAACCCGCCGAACGACACGCGGCCAGCGAATGACGTGGGCCACAGGTAGCCCTCGAAGTTCAGGACCGGCCCGCTCTGAGTGGACGCCTTGATGACGACTCGGGAGGGCGTGCCACCGCTCGCGTCGAGGTGTCCTGCGCCTCGTCCTTCGATGGTGACGCGGTGGCCGGAGAGCGAGAGCCCCGCGCCCACCTCATGCGTTCCAAAGTCGAGGCGGATCTCACCATTGTTGCCGGCGCCCACTGCCGCAAGCGCACCCGCGATGGTCGCCTTGGCCGACCCCCACGTCTTGCCGTTGGCGGAGTCGTTCCCACCGGGGGAGACGTAGACGATCTTGGACGTGCCCCGCTCATAGGCGGCAGATAGCGCGGCCTCCGGGTACGCCCCCCGCATCGGCTCGCGGTTCCCGTCCCCCGCGTCGGCCCACAGCAGCACCACGCCGTCGGGGCCGTAGAAGGGCGGGACGACGGCGCCGGTCGTGGTGACGGTCGTGATCGCGGTCGTGCCGTCGGCGGCGAGGAGGTCGGTGACCCGAGCCCCGCCCGTCTCGGCGTCGTAGAAGGTGAGCGTCCGCGAGGTCTTGTTGAGCCGAACGATGCCGTTCGTCTCGGTCAGCATCGGGTCGCCGCCGAACAGTGCGCGCATGGTGTCTCCTAGTCGGCCGGGATGGTGATGAGGTGGTGAGCGAGCCACGCCGACCCAGCGCCGACGAGGACGGTCGTGGTCGCGCGGCCTGCGGTGGTGTGCGAGCGCAAGGCCCAGCGGAGTTGCGGCGAGAGGGTCCAGTCGGGGCGGTCAGCGAGGACCGCGGCGAGTTCGACCGTGAGCGACGTCCCGAGAAGCGCCGCCCACACGAGGCGAGGGCGGCGCATGACTAGCCCTTCGCGGTCGGCGTGTTCAGGCCGGCGAGACCGAACGCGAG
>DGBM01000247.1:4812-4986 GCA_002384765.1 Demequinaceae bacterium UBA4004 | reverse complement strand
TGTTCCAGGGCTTCAACCTGCTGCAGACGATGTCGGCGGCGGACAACATCGCGCTCCCCTTGCGCCTCAATCAACTTCCGCGCGACGAGGCCTGGTACGCGACGCTCATCGACATGCTGGGGATCGGCCGGGAACTGGAACGGCGCCCCTACGAACTGTCGGGCGGCCAGCAGC
>DGBM01000247.1:0-4779 GCA_002384765.1 Demequinaceae bacterium UBA4004 | reverse complement strand
ATGGTCACGCACGACCCGACCGCGGCGTCGTACGCCGGCAAGGTGTTGCTGTTCGCGGACGGCAAGGTGTCAGGACACATCGACAACCCCACGCCCGAGTCGGTACTGGCGGGGCTCGACGCGCTGGCGGGGGTAGAACGATGAAGGGCACGACGCCTCGCGAAGGATGGCTCACTCGAACATTGGCCGCCACACCTACGGCCATCATGGCAATCGCCGCGATCATGCTGGGGTTCGCGTTTGGCCCAGCAGGGGTGGGCTCCATCGATCCGTTCTTCTACGCCATGATTGGCGGGTTCTACGGTGGCGTCGCCCTGATCATCGCGACCCCGCTCGCATGGGGGTTCCACGCCCTCTCCGAGGCCCGGCACGGCACGGTGCAGGCCACTCGCTTGGCAATGGGAGAGCCACGAAGCACGGTGATCAAGCAGGCCGCGCTACGGGGCGCGCGCCATGGAGCGCTGGCTGCGGCGATAGGCCTCCCCGTGGGAGTAGTGGGCAACCTGATCGTGTACGCGGACTACGACGAAGCCTTTGGCGCGACCCCACGATGGTTGTGGATGTCCGGCCTCCTCATGGCGGCACTCGTGGTAAGTGCCACGATGTCGACAATCCATGCAGTGCTGGCGGCGCGGCGCACTCGAGGAGCACCCTCAGGCGCCATGACCGCCACCGCCGCTGGCGACTCGGAACCGCCCGCCTCGGGCAGGCGCCGCGCGCGGACTGTGTGGTGGGCGCTCGCCGCGATCGGTGCAGTCCTGCCCGTGTGGCACCGCGTGAGTCCGCTGCCGGACAACGGTCACAGTCCCTGGATCATCGTCAAGAACGTGTCGATTGCCGTCCTTGTGGTCGCGCTCATGGCGATCGGTACGCAGGCGGCGGCGACTCTCCCTCGGCTCGGCAGGCGTGCCTGCGTGGTGCTCTTGCGCCGCGGCTCATCGCTGCAGGCCGCGCGGACTCTCGCTGCAGACTCGCTGGCGCGCGATTCCCAGCACACCCGCCGCGCGGCTTCGCTGACGGCCGTGATGTTCGGGCTTGCTGCGCTCGCCATCACTTGGACCGCAGCCGACTCTGCACGAGCCACGCTGCACAGTTCGCTCACCTCACCCCTGGCAATCACCGCGTACGACGCGACGCCTCACTCCAACTACGATCGGCAATCCCTTCCTCCCCTGGGGCCGGAGGGCTACGCCCCCGAGGTGCTGGCCGCTTCGTACGTGGATTCCCTCAGGTCCGACGAGAGCCTCATCGTGGTCCCTTATGCCCTGCTGCGGGACGCTTCCTACACCTATGAGTTGGTCGACCCAGAAGGGCGCAGCAGCACCGAGGTCGAACAGGAGAGCCTGCTCGTCATCGACGGGGCGGCAGCCGATGCCGTGGCGCCGCACCTCCTCGCTCGTCTCGCCATCGAGGGGCGCGTCTACTCCACCGGGTGGGGGCAACTGAGCGATGCTTCGGCGTCGGCCTCACCTCGAAGCTTTGCGGGAATCGAGCCCGGTCTTCAGTCCATCTGGTTGGGAGGCGGGCATGCGATGGTCGCAGCCCAGGGCACCGCAGATTCCCTGGGCACTCCGCCCGTCAATGGAGTCCTGGTCTTCCCAGCGCATGCGGGCGTCGACGTCGTCGACGCGCTCAACCAGCGTGGTCTACCGCCCGAAGCCACGCTCGTCGAGCTCGACAGCGTCCAGCCGACCGGACCCGGTTACGCGGTGTTGACGTTCTTGGGTGGCTTCGCCCTGCTCATCACCACGCCCTTCATCGCGGCGGTGGCCGTGATGTCGTTGCGACTGCGGCGCCGTGAGCACGCCACGATGGCGGCCTTGGGCGCGACTCGCCGGGACCTGCGTTGGGTTCCGGCCATCGAGGCTGGCGTGGTGGGATTCACCGCAGCGGTCGGGGGCATCGTCGTCGGGGTGGTTGCGGCGCTCGCCGCGAGCGACCCGATCGCGTGGATTCCAGGAGCATCCGTGACCCTGAGCGGCCTGGTCTGGCGGGTGATCGACACCCTCGCGGCGACTCCGTGGGTAGCGCTCGCCGTCATGTCTGTGCTGGGTGCGGTCGTGCCCGCCACCGTGTCGGCGCTCGTGACATGGCGCTCAGCCAAGGACAGCCCCGTGGAGCAACTGCGCGAGGCTATCAAGGAGGGCGCGGTATGAGTCTGGCTCACCGCATCGTCGGGGGCATGCTCGCGTTCGCTGCGGGAATCCTGGCGTGGCACAACCAAGGTGGAGCGCTCGGTTGGCTTGGGGTGGTGGCGCTCGTAGGTGCGGCCGTCACGACGGCACTCAGCGGAGATCTCGCGGCGCGAACGTCGGAGGCAACCTATCCTCGCGATGGCGTCCAGGAGGGGGTCGGGCGGTGATCTGGCAACTGGTCAGGGAGCAACTACGTTCCCAACGACGCGCAGCGGGCGCGCTCTTCGTGCTCGCGATGCTCACAGTCGGTCTGTCAGCAGGCGCGGGCATCGCGTCCGCGACGGCCCAGGCGGATACGGCGGCCATCGACCAGAGCGGCCCGTTGGCTACCGGGAAGGTTGGCGCGTGGATACCGGTGTGGGTGCCTGAACCGGGTGTCGACGCGCGCTCCGCCTCCCTGTCCATCAACCCGCTCACCATGGACAATTATGACGAGACACTGGCGGACATTCGGGCGGTCGACCCCAACGCCGTCGCCTCCGTGACCGTTGGAGTACGCACCCAAGCCAACGACCAATCGTGGACGATCGCGCTCGCGCGCGCCGGGGCCTACCCAACGGACTTCGTTGTCACAGGCAGCGCACCCACCTCGGGTGAGGTGGCGCTCTCTGTCCCCAGTGCGCGCGAGCTCGGCTTGAGCATCGGAGATTCTCTGCCGCTGTATGACGACGCTGGCGATGTCGCACTCACCCTCACCGTGTCGGGGCTCACCCGCACGGACTATGGCCGATGGTTCGACGGTCCGATCGTCTCCGTCGATGATGCAATGGCTCTCGGGTTGCTGTCCCCACACACCACCTACGTCACCGCCTCCGGGGACCCCACGACGGTGGTCAACTTCATCGTGGTCTGGGATGGCGATGTACCGAACGAGGTGGCCACAACTCTGGCTGCGGCTTCCGGAGAAGACTCCTACGATATTTCCTCCGCTGAGTCCGGCGACACTTCTCTCCCGTTGAATACCAACTCGGTGTGGCTACTCATCGCAGCCGCAGCGGCGGCTGTCATTGCCGTGGGCGCAGCCGTCGCCTCAGGTAAGGACCAAGGCAGGCAGCGAGCCAGTTGGGTGGGAACCGCGAAGGCGCTCGGGGCCTCCCGCCGAGACGTCGTCGGCGCGACACTCCTAGAGGCCGTTGCGGTGGGCGTGCTCGCCTGGCTCGCGGCAATCGCCATCGCATGGGGCGTCAACACGGCGGCTCTGTGGCCGCGCCGCGCGGATGCCGACTGGATCCTGGAGCGCACCTCGCCTTCTGTTCCTTGGTGGCTCGTGCTCGGGTCGGCCGCACTGGCCGTCGTCCTCGCCCTCATCATGGCCGCCGTCCCCGCACTGTGGGCAGCGCGCGTCCAGCCCCGCGAGGCACTCGCTCCGAGCCTCACCATCGAACGCGCCGTCCCCGGGAGCGCACGCCGCCTGGTGCTCTACATCGTGGTCGCTTCGATAGGCGTTCTCACGCTCGGGTTCGTCCCCGCACCAGTTCCGCTGATTTTGCTGAGCACGTCGACCGCGGTCGGAGCGCTAGGGGCAGCCGTCGAGACGGCGCGGCTCGTGACGCCACTGCTTTCTCAACGGCTCGCCGCAGCACGCGCACCGTGGGCGATAGCCGCCGGTGACGCGATGGGCGCGCGACCAGGCGCGGCCACGTTCCCCCTTGCCTCGACCGCCGCGGTGTTCGCGGTGACCACGGTATGGCTCGCGTGGCAGGCTGGCGAGGGGATGACCGGCTCCGTGTGGAAGGACTGGAACGCGCGGGCGTTGGCGGGCGTCGCCGCTTTGGCGCTGCTCGCGCTGGTCATCGCCGTCGCGGTGTGGATCGGTGGTGGCCGGTCGCGCGGGGATGCCTCCGTCCAGGGCGCATTGGGCTTGGGCCGCAACGCCCGCATTATCGCATCGTTGGTGCGGCTTGGCGCGCCCGTGCTCGCGGGGGGCGTGGTCGGGGCAGTCGCCGCGGTGGTGGGAGTCGCGCTGCTGGGCGCGGCCGCATCGTGGGGCGCGACGGTATGGCCGCCGCAGACCACCTCGTGGCGCATGGTGGCCACCACCGGCACCTCCATTCTGGCGATGATTCCGGGCCTGATCATCGCAGCCGGAATCGCCGGCCTCGCGTCGTCGCGCTCCACCGATGTGCAGGTGCCTCGCTCCTAGTCATGGCCTCGGCGCTCGCACTGTAGCCCCATCTGCGTCGCGTGAGCACCGCAAATCGACCTTCGACTCCCGACTCCCGCACGGATCCCAAGACGAGTGTCGATTCGCGGTGCTGGCGCGACGTTTCCCGGAAGGACCACGTAGCGCGCCCGCGATGCGCAGCCGGCAGCCTCGCCTGACCGACACCGAAGGAGTTCGGATGAAGGCTTCGAGCCCGATGTGGTGGTCGCCATCGCGGGCGGCGGCCTCCCCGTTGGCGGCGCGATTGCATGCGCGCTCTGCACCACAGGCGTCTGCACCATGAACGTCGAGTTCTACACCGACATCGCCGACCGCCTAGCCGCACCCATCATCCTGCCGCCGCCGCTGGACGCGGCTTACTTGGAGGGCGTCAAGGTGCTCATCGACGACGACGTGGCGGACACGGGCGCGGTGCTGTTC
>DGBM01000258.1 GCA_002384765.1 Demequinaceae bacterium UBA4004 | reverse complement strand
TTGAGGGGCTAGGTGTTGAGGGGCGCCCCTGCGAGCAGCGCCTCCAGCACCTGCGCCACGCCATCCTCGCTCACCGAAGCCGTGCGATAGGTCGCCGCCGCGAGCACGTCGGCGTGAGCGTTCGCCACCGCGTAGGACATTCCGGCCCATGCAAGCATCGGGATGTCGTTGGGGGCGTCGCCGAAGGCGACCACGTCCGCCGCCTCAACGCCGAACCGTTCGGCCTGCCGGGCGAGGCCGAAAGCCTTGGTGACGCCCAGGGGGGCGATCTCGATGAGCGGCGCCACGCTCGAACTGTGCGAGGCCTCGAGCAGCCCGTCACACAGGGGCAGCGCGACGGCGAGCATGTCGTCGGCGATTCCGTCCTCCAGGAGCGCCAACACCTTGAAGACGCTGCCGTCGAGCACCGCTGGCAACTCCTCGAACGGGGCGACGGCGTGCGACGCGAGGTTCCGTTCGTTGAGCGGGAAGCCCAGCTCCCGCGAGAATCCGTGCGGCGACTCGACCGCGAACACCACGCCCGGCAGCGCCTCGCGCAAGCGCTCGGCGAACAGCAGCAAGGTCTCGGTCGGGACGCCCACCGCATCGACGATGGTCCGCTCACCCATGTCGTAGACCACGGCCCCGTTTCCGCACACGGCCAACCCGTCGACGCCAAGCGCCGATGCGATCGAGTCCACCCATCGCGGCGGGCGGGCCGTCACCAGCACGAGCGGAATGCCGGCCGGGGCCAGCGCCGCGAGCGCCGCACGAGTGCGGGCGGAGAACTCTCCAGAGGGCGGGAGGATGGTGCCGTCGATGTCGGTGCCTACAAGCTTCACGTGACACAGGGTACGCGGCGCATCCGCCTCAGGACTGGGACTCCTGGCCATGCGCCGCGGTCATGCCCGGCGGGCCAGCACGCGTCAGTCCCACCGACCGTGCCAGCACGCGTCAGTCCCGGGTTGGCGCCTGCAGTTAGGGTCGACACCATGCATGCCTCCACTGTGCTGGTCATCATTCTGGCCGCAGGACTGGGAAGCCAGTGGATCGCGGCCAAGTTGCGGTTGCCCGGAATCCTGGTGATGATCGCGGCCGGGCTCGTGCTGGGCCCCTTGACGGGCGTGGTGCGCCTGGACGTTGAGCAGGCCGAACTGACCGAACTGGTCGGCCTGGGCGTCGCCATCGTGCTGTTCGAGGGCGCCATGGACCTGCGGCTCGGGGAATTCCGCAAGGTGGGCGCGGGAGTGCGCCGGCTCACCATCGTGGGACCGCCACTGGCGTGGGCCCTGGGCGCGACGGCGGCGCACTACGCGGGCAGGCTCAGCTGGCCCGTGTCGTGGGTGCTCGGCGCGATTCTGGTGGTGACCGGTCCCACCGTGATCCTGCCCCTGTTACGTCAGGCACGACTGCGCAAGGACGTCGGCTCGCTGCTCAAGTGGGAGGGGATCGTCAACGACCCGGTGGGCGTGCTGTTGGCGGTCCTGACGTTCCAGTTCCTCACGCTGTCCGGCGAGGGTGTCGCCTCTACCGCCGTCAGGATGCTCGCGGCGCTCGCCGCGGCCGCCGTCGCGGGCGGGGGCGGCGGCTGGCTGGTGGCCAAGCTGTACCGGCGCGGCTGGGTCCCGCCGCACCTCAAGGGTCCCCTGCTGGTGGTGCTGGTGCCCGGCGTGTTTTGGGTGACCAATCTGGTGCAAAACGAGGCGGGCCTGCTCGCGGTCACGCTCATGGGCTTGGTGATCGGCAACGCCAGGCTGGTGGAGCGCGAGCGGATCCTCAACTTCAAGAGCTCGCTGACGGTGGTGCTGCTGGCCGTCCTGTTCATCGTCATCCCCGGGCAGCTGACGCGGGCCGACCTCGACTCCCTGGACCTGCGCGCCGTCGCGTTCGTGGCGGTCACCCTGTTCCTGGTGCGTCCACTCACCATTTGGATCGCGACGATAGGCCTGCCGCTGTCGTGGCAAGAGAAGACCCTCTTGAGTTGGGTTGCGCCGCGCGGCATCGTGGCTGCGGCGACGGCGGGGGTGTTCGGTCCCGCACTCGTGGCGGAGGGCTACGGCGACGCGACGGCGCTGCTGCCGTTCGTGTTCGCCGTGATTGTGGCGACGGTGCTGGTGCACGGGCTGACGATCGGCCCGCTGGCGCGCAGGCTGGGCCTGGCCGCGTCGGCGCGCAACGGGCTGTTGATCGTGGGCGCATCCCCCTTCGCGCAGGCGCTAGGCGAGGCGCTGGTAGCGGCCAACATCGACGTGCTGGTCACGGACGGGTCGTACCGGCGCCTCAGCCGCCTGCGCAAGGCGGACGTCCCGACGTGGACCGGCGAGATCCTCTCCGAGCACGCCGAGGACGAGCTGGACGCCTCGCACCTCAACTACGTGCTGGCGGCCACGGACAACGGCTTCTACAACGCCTTGGTGTGCCGCTCGCAGAACGACGACTTCGGCTCGACCCACGTGTTCCAGTTGCCGATGCAGCGGCCGTCGGGGGAGGACGCGAACCGGCTGCCGCTGCAGCGCCGCGGGCACTTCGCATTCGATCGGGTGAGCGACTACTACGTGCTGCACAGGCACATCAAGGACGGCTGGCAGGTGTGGACCACGTCGATCACGGACGAGCACACCGCCGATGATCTTGCCGCGCGCCTTGGCACGGAGGGTGAGGACTGGTTGCTGTTGGGGGCCATCACGTCCGCGGGGGCGTTGCGACTGCATTCCAGAACCCACGCGGTGACACTCAAGTCTGGGTGGGACGCGCTGGTGTTCGCGCCTCGACAGCGGGTGCCCCATCGTGAGGAGGAGACCGCAGCCGCGCTCGACACTCTCGCGGGGGTTAAAGGAAAACCCACCGCGGTAGAAGGTTACGATGCGGCGAAGGATCCTGACACTCACGCGCCCACACCGTAGCCTGGGGGCATGGCCACTCCGCGTATTCGCCCTGCAACACCTGCCGACGAGCAGCAGATCGCCCGCATTTGCCTTCTCACGGGGGCCGACGGCGGTGACGCCGCCGGCCGCTTCAGCGACGACACCGCGCTCGCCGATGTCTTCGCCCTGCCCTACCTTCACGGTCCGTCGTGCTTCGCATGGGTGGTGGACATCAGCGGCCAGGCCCGCGGCTACGTGGTCGCGGCCGCGGATACCCACGCGTTTCAGCAGTGGTTCAGCAACGAATGGTGGCCCGCGCGTGGACCGGCGCACGCCGTCAAGACCGAGGACGATGCCTGGTTGCTGCCGGCGGCCGCCGACCCCACGCGGTGCCTGTCGGACGCGGTCGCGGACTACCCGGCGCATCTCCACATCGACTTGCTTCCGGAACTCCAGGGCGCCGGTTGGGGCAGGCGTCTGATCGACACGCTCATGGCGCAGCTCGCCGAGCAGGGCGTCGAGGGAGTGCACCTGGTGGTCCCCCGCGCCAACACCCGTGCGCAAGAGTTCTACCCCAAGGTGGGCTTCGCGCGCATCGGCGAGGACGGCGAGAACATCACGTTCGCACGATCGACGGCGCATTCCGCCAACCCGTCGTAGCATTTCCGCATGGCGAACGTCACCGTGCCGACCGCTCAGAGCCCGGCCGAGTTTCTTGCCCTCGTGGAACCCGCCAAGCGCAAGCGCGACGGTGAGCGCCTGTTGGCGCTCATGTCCGAGGTGACCGGCGCCGCCGCGCTCATGTGGGGTCCCAGCATGATCGGCTTCGGGACGTATGCGTACCAGTATCCGAGCGGTCGCAAGGGGGAGTTCTTTCGCGTGGGGTTCTCGCCGCGCAAGTCCGCCCTGTCCCTCTACGGGCTCAAGGACGACGAGCGTGCCGAGGCGATGCTGGCCGACCTCGGCCCTCACACCACGGGGGCGGGCTGCGTGTACGTCAAGAACCTCGACGCGGTGGACGAGGCCGTCCTGCGCGCGCTGGTGCACCGCGGCTTTCAGCGACCCAAGTTGCACGAGGCCTGACGCGTACAGGGTGGCGCCCGCCTAGAGCTCCTTGCGATACCAGCGGTCGGCGTGCGGCTCGCCGTTGAAGTCGGGCACTTGCCGGTAACCGCGTGACGTGTAGAGCCGGCCCGCCGCGGTGAGCAAAGAGTTGGTGTCGAGCGTCACGGCGGACGCCTTTGCCTCGACCGCCAGTCCCTCGAGCCGCTCCAACAGGGCCGCCGCCACCCCCAGGCCGCGCGCCGACGGCGCCACCCACATCCGCTTGAGGAATGCGGGCTCGCCCTCGGGAAGCTTCACACCCCCGCAGCCGACGGGTTGGCCGTGAAGGTACGCCACCAGGAACGCCCCCATCGGAGGGGTGAGGTCCTCGCTGCCGACGACGACGGCCTTGGCGGGGTCATAGCCCGCGTCGAACATGGCGTCGATCTCCGCAAAGAATTGCGCGACGCACCACTGCGCGTCCCGGGACTCAGGGTCGACGATCTCGATCGCGAGATGCCGTCGCGTGAGGGCCCGCGTCAGCGTTCTCGCCGCCTGGTCAACGGCCGCGCGATCGCTCGGGTCCACCTCGCCGAGCAGCGAACTCGCAGCGTCCTCGCTCAGCCTGTCGAGCACACTGGCCTCGTCGACGCCGGCGGGGGTCCGCGCCGCCACCTTGGCCCTGGCGTCGGCGGGGCTGGGGCCGGTGACCACCAGCCCCTCCGACTCGAGCGAGCGCAGCAACCGCGAGACGTAGGCGGCGCCCAGCCCGAGTCGCTCCCGCAGCGTCGCGACCGCCACGGGTCCGTCACCCATTTCCCACAGCAGCCGGGAGGCCCCCAAGGGACGTCCGCGGCCCAGGAAGTCATCGTGCAACGCGCCCACCTCGCGCGTCACGACGCGCTGGAACTGGCGGAAGGTCTGGATCCGGCGATCGGGCATATAGTTGACCTTAGTCAACTATCCTGCGAGACGCTACCCCGTCGCTACGAACCGTAAGCCGCCCGACGCGCGAGCCGTGTCCCTCTTGACGAGCCCTGCTAGCGGCGTGTCGGACGAGCAAGCGGTTCGCGGCGTCGGCGGCGGGGCGGAACAGTGCAGGAGCCGCGCAGCGGAACCCCGTCCTGGGCCCCCTGGTCCCGAGGTCCTGGGGACTGATGTCCCTGGAATTCGGCCCCACCGGCTTCTAGCGTGGGGGCAGGTGCAACGAGAGAACTTGGCCGCCCCATGGTCGAAGGCAGCACGTCCCACGACGCGTCGCCGTGCCATCTCACTGACCAGGTAGTTGGAGGATTCCGTGGGCGACATGGTGCAACCAGAGCGAGTGACCGTCACGGTCAATGACCGTCAGATCGAGGTGCAGGCAGGTCTCAACATCCTGCAAGCGCTTGGACACGAGGGAGTGGAGATTCCCTCCCTGTGCAACGACGTGCGCCTCAAGCGCGCCAACGGCAGCTGCGGGATGTGTGTGGTCGAGGTGGGCGACGATGCGCCGCGCGACGCCAAGGCGTGCCTGACCCCCGTCACCGAGGGCATGGTGATCAAGACCCACACCGAGCGGCTCGTCGCCTACCGCAAGGTGCGACTCGAGCAACTGCTGTGCGACCACAACGCCGACTGCGTGGCGCCATGCGTTCAGACGTGCCCCGCGAACATCGACATCCAGACGTATCTGCAGCACGTGGCGGATGGCAACTTCGAGGCCGCCATCCGCGTCATCAAGGACCGCAACCCCTTCCCGTCGGCCTGCGGCCGCGTGTGCCCTCACCCCTGTGAAGAGGCCTGTCGCCGCAACCTGGTGGACGATCCGGTGGCCATCAACGCGGTCAAGCGCTTCGCGGCCGACTGGGACATGGCCCGCAAGGATCCCTGGCGCCCGCGCGTCGCCGAACCCACCGGCAAGCGGATCGCCGTGGTCGGTGCAGGACCCTCCGGCCTGAGCGCGGCCCACTACCTGGCGATCGCCGGTCACGG
This sequence comes from Demequinaceae bacterium UBA4004, assembly GCA_002384765.1. The sequence continues at coordinate 15,583 of DGBM01000258.1, read as the reverse complement.
CGTCACGGTGTTCGAGAACCAGCCGGAGCCGGGCGGCATGATGCGCTATGGCATCCCCGAGTACCGCCTGCCCAAGGCCACGCTCGACAAGGAGATCGCCCTCATCGAATCTCTGGGCGTCAACATCGTCTGCAACCGGGGCCTCGGCAAGCACCTCAACCTGGAGGACCTCAAGCGCGACTTCGACGCCGTGTACCTAGCGATCGGCTCGTGGCGCGCGACCCCGCTCGGCATCGACGGCGACAACGCCGAGGGCGTCGAACTGGGCATCGACTACTTGCGCCACGTCACCAAGGGAAACGACGCCCCGGTGGGCGACACGGTCATCGTCATCGGCGGCGGCAACACCGCGATCGACTGCGCGCGTGCCGCGCTGCGCAAGGGCGCCAAGGATGTCAAGCTCGTGTACCGCCGCACCCAAGAGGAGATGCCCGCCCAGGCCATCGAGGTCCACGAGGCGCTACGCGAGGGTGTCCAGATGGTGTTCCTCGCCGCGCCGCAACGCATCACTCACGCCCCCAACGGCGTCAAGGCGCTGCACTGCATGCGCATGGAACTCGGCGAGCCCGACCGCTCCGGCCGTCGCCGTCCGGTGCCGATCGAGGGTTCCAACTTTGTGATCGAGGCTGACAAGATCATCGGTGCTATCGGCCAGAACACCGACACCGGCTTCCTCTACAACGACCTCCCGGTGCGCCTGAACAAGTGGGGCGACATCGAGATCGACGGCTTCTCCATGCAGACCTCCGAGTCGAAGATCTTCTCCGGCGGCGACTGCGTCACCGGGCCGTCGACCGTGGTCGCGGCCATCGGCGCCGGACGACGCGCAGCGGACGCCATCGACGAGTTCGTCACCAGCGGCTACGTCAAGCCCAGCCACGAGGACTACTCGTGCTCGCGCGGCTCGCTCGAGGACCTGCCCCAGGCCGAGTTCGAGGATTTCCCGTCGCTCGCGCGGGCCGTCATGCCCGAACTCGAGGTGGAGCACCGGCTGGACGGTTTCCCCGAGGTCGAGCTGGGGCTCACGCAAGCGCAGGCACGGGCGGAGGCGGCCCGATGCCTGACGTGCGGCTGCTCCGCGCAGAACAGCTGCACGTTGCGCAAGGAGGCAAGCGACCACCAGGTGCGTTTCCAGCCGACCCTGCACGTGCGGCCGCGCTCCCCGATCGTGCGCGAGCACCAGTTCATCATCCGTGACCAGAACAAGTGCATCTCCTGTGGACTGTGCGTCGCGGCATGCGCCGAGATCATGGGCCCCGGAGTGCTTGCGTTCCAGTTCCGCGAGGGACAGATGCGGGTGTGCACGTCCACCGGCGAGCCGCTCGACATGACCGACTGCGTCTCATGTGGGCAGTGTGTGCGCGCCTGCCCCACGGGCGCCCTCGACTACGAGCGCGAGCGCGGCGGTGTCTTCACGGCCCTCAACGACCCCTCGAAGGTGGTGGTGGGCTTCGTCGCCCCCGCGGTGCGTGCGCACGTCGCGAAGGAGTACGGCCTCACGCACATGGAGGCGGCGCCGTTCATCGCCGGCATGATGAAGAGGATCGGCTTCGACAAGAGCTTCGACTTCGTGTTCGCCGCGGACCTCACGATCATGGAGGAGACCACGGAGTTCTTCGGTCGCATCGCCGGCGGCGGCAAGATGCCCCTCTACACCTCGTGCTGCCCCGGCTGGGTCAACTACGCCGAGCGACGCTACCCGGACATCATTCCTCACCTGTCCAGCTGCAAGTCGCCCCAGCAGATGATGGGCTCCACGGTGAAGACCCACTTCGCCAAGCGCGAGGGAATCGACCTGGACGACCTGTACGTCGTGTCGATCGTGCCGTGCATGGCCAAGAAGGGTGAGGCCGCTCGTCCCGAGTTCGCCCCCAATGGTCTTCGCGACGTCGACGCGGTGCTCACCACCACCGAATTCCTCGAGATGGCGCAGATGCTCCGACTCGAAAGGGAAGACATCGAGCCCGCGGAGTTCGACGCACCGTACAAGCAGGTATCGGGCGCCGGGGTGCTCTTCGGTTCGTCGGGCGGCGTGGCCGAGGCGGCAACGCGCATGGCCGTCGAGAAGCTCACCGGCAAACCGCTGCGCACCCGCCTCGACTTCGAGCAGGTGGAGGGCTACGAGGGCGTCAAGGTTGCCACCGTCGAAGCACCCGGACGGCCGCTGCGCATCGCGGCGATCTCCGGACTTGGCAACGCGGACGCGGTGATCAAGCGCCTGCTCAATGACGGCGACAGCATGGGCTTCGACCTGGTCGAGATCATGGCGTGCCCCGGCGGCTGCATCAACGGCGCCGGCCACCCCAAGCCCAAGAGCCAAAGTGAGACCGGACTCAAGACGATGGTGTTGTCGAACATCGACGACGACCTGGCACTCAAGGACTCCCAGAAGAACCCCGACATCCTCCGCCTGTACGAGGACTTCTTCGGGGAGCCCAACTCGCACCTCGCGCACGATCTGCTGCACACCACCTACGCGCCGTTCAGAACGCCGGTGGCGCCTCAGAAGTAAGCCCGCTCAACCCAGATCCCCACATCTCGTTGCTAAGGACATCATGAAGAAGACACTCATCGCCTCGAGCGCCGTGCTCGCCGCGCTCATCCTGGCGGCATGCTCGTCGGGTGGCGCGGAGGTCACGCCTCCGACGAACCAGGCGGTCAAACCGGCGACGGAGTCGTCGGCCCCGGCTCCCGTGCCCGTCACCGTTACCATCGCGTCCCTGAAGGGCCCCACCACGATGGGCCTCGTGGGCCTCATGGACGATGCCGCGCGGGGCAAGGCTGCCGAGGACTACCAAGTCACCATGTACGGCTCGCCCGACGAGGTGGTGCCGCTCGTCGCGCAGGGCGGCGTCGACATGGCCCTCATTCCGTCCAACCTTGCGGCGGTCCTGTACGCCAAGACCAAGGGCTCCGACGCGCAGATCTCCGTCCTGGCGATCAACACGCTCGGCGTGCTCAACATTGTTGAGTCGGGTGACACCGTCCGCTCGATTGCCGACCTCGAGGGCCGCACCATCTACAGCACCGGCAAGGGCGCCTCGCCCGAGTATGTGCTCAACTACCTGCTCACGCAGGCCGGGCTCACGCCTGGGGTTGACGTAGACGTTCAGTACCTGTCCGAGCACACCGAGGTGGTGGCGCAGCTCACCACCACGCCCGGGTCGATCGGGGTGCTTCCGCAGCCGTTCGTCACGATCGCCGAGGCCAAGAGCCCCGACCTTCGCACCGCGCTTGACCTGACCGAGCGGTGGGCGGCAGTTTCCCCCGATTCGCAGCTGATCACCGGCGTGGTCGTGGTGCGCAACGCCTTTGCGACGGAGCACCCCGACGCGGTGGCACAGTTCATGGCGGACTACGACGCGTCCACGCAGTGGGTCAACGCGAGCCCGGCCGCCGCAGCGCCGCTCATCGTCGACGCGGGGATCGTGCCGGACGCGACGCTGGCCGAGAAGGCCATCCCGTTGTGCTACATCACGTTCGTGGCCGGTGCCGAGATGAAGTCGTCGCTCACCGGATACCTGCAGGTTCTGTTCGACGCCGACCCCAAGTCGGTCGGCGGTAGCATGCCCGGGGATGACTTCTACTTCAGCGGTTGACGGGCGGGCGGAGTCGCGCGCGCGACGCGCAGTCCGCCCGGTCGTGGCCGTCCTCTTCTGGCTCGCCGTGTGGCAGTTTGCCGCGTGGAGCGTGAACAAGGACTTCCTTCTCGCCTCGCCCGTGTCCGTGGTGGCACGCCTTGGCCACCTGATCACCACCGGCGACTTCTGGACCACCGTGGGATGGTCTCTCGGCCGCATCGCTGCGGGCTTTGTCGCGGCGGCCCTGGTGGGCGCGCTGGCCGCGACCGCAGCCGTAAGGTTCCGGGCCGTCGATGCCCTGCTGTCACCCCTCATCGCCACCATCCGCAGCGCGCCGGTGGTGAGCTTCATCATCCTGCTGCTGCTGTGGACGGACAGCAGCAGCCTGCCGATGTACACGAGCTTCATCATGGTGCTTCCGGTGATGTACACCAACGTGGTCACCGGCATCAGACATCGCGACCGCTCACTGCTCGAAGCCGCCGAGGTGTTCCGTGTTCCGCTGGCGCGCCGCGTGCTCGCGATCGACGTCCCGGCCGTGCTGCCGTTCTTCGCGGCCGCCTGCCGCATCGGCGTGGGCCTGGCGTGGAAGAGCGGCGTGGCCGCCGAGGTAATCGGCGTGGCCAGCGGCAGCATCGGCGAGCAACTGTATGAGGCGAAGGTGTTCCTCAGTTCGGTCGATCTGTTCGCATGGACCGTGGTGATTGTGGCGCTCAGCGTCGCGTGCGAGAAGGTGGTGCTGCGGCTCCTGAGGTCCGTCCCGGGACGCGTGGACGGGGCCCGGCCATGACCCATGGTCCCATCATCTTCCAGGGCGTCACCAAGGGGTACGGCGACCACCGGGTGCTCGCGGGCGTGGGTCTGACCCTTGAGGCCGACACGGTGACGGCGCTGACCGGGCCCAACGGCGTCGGCAAGACCACCCTGGCGCGACTGCTGCTCGGGCTCGAGAAACCCGACTCGGGCATCGTCGCGGGCGTGGAGGGACTGCGCCGGGCCGCCGTGTTCCAGGAGGACCGGCTTTGCGCGCACCTGGACGCCGTGACCAACGTGAGGCTCGTGCTTGATCGCGAGCAGCGGGATTCGGCAGAGCAGGAACTTGCCCTGGTGGGCCTGAAGAGCGGCGACCTGTTCAAGCCGGTGAGCGAGCTGTCCGGCGGTCAGCGGCGGCGGGTCGCCATCGCCCGTGCGCTGGCGGTCAAGGCTGAGCTCGTGGTGCTTGATGAGCCGTTCACGGGACTCGACGCCGGGACAAAGCCGGCCGTCATGGACTACGTGCGCGAGCGCCTGGCTGGGTGCACCGCTCTTGTGATCACCCACGACTCCACGGAGGCCGCGTTCCTGGGGGCGCGCGTGGTGACGCTGAACCACAGCCCCGGGCTGACCATATGACACATCGTCGTGTAAATAATTATTGACACGATGTCAAACATGTCGTACCTTGGTGTTGTCAAAGATTCTTAACACGAAGGTTGAACCATGACACACGAACCGCGGCAGCCCGGTGACGACGATCCGGTTGTCATGACCGCCGAGGAGCGCTCCGTATGGGTGTATCTCGCCGTCGTCGTGATCACCTCCACCGCATACTTCGCCGTGGTCATCCCGCGCGCCGTCAGCCAGCCCATCGAGGACGTCTCCTGGATCACGCCGATGCTGTGGGTCCTGGGCTTCTCGATTGCGGGCACGATCGTCGGCTCGGTTGTCGGCTCCGTGAGCGGCGCGGTCGGCCTGGCCATCCGCGGCATCAACCCGGAGGGCCAGCTTGAGGGAGACCAGCGCGACAAGGACATCAGGAGGATGGGAGACCAGCGCGCGGCACTGGCGGCCAGCAGCGCGATGTTCGTGGTGCTCGTGCTCGCCATGATCGGCGCCGACCTGTTCTGGATCGGCAACACCGTGTTCCTGGCCGGGACGGTCGGAGCGCTGCTCGAAACCATCACCAAGATCCGCGCCTACCGCCGGGGTTTCTGAGATGCCCCCCAAGCCCACCAAGGTCACCAACCGGATTCGTGCCCTCCGGTTCGAGTCCGACGAGATGACCCAAGCCGATCTGGCGGCGCGCCTCAAGGTCACCCGCCAGACCGTCATCGCGATCGAACAGGGAAAGTACTCCCCCTCGCTCGAGATGGCCTTCGAGATCGCGAGGGTCTTCAAGCGGCCTCTCGACGATGTGTTCCAGTACTCAGCGGGAGGTACCGACGATCAACTCTCCGCATAGGCGCTAGGCCAAGAGCCTCGCTCCCTTTCCGCTGAACCCCTTCCTCCTGTCCACGAGCCGTGAGGCTCAAGACCTCCTCCTCGCTCACCCAAAATCACGTCACGCACACCTCATGGGAGAACTCTCATGAACGAGACCATCAAGACCGCCAGGGCCACCGGCGCCTGGTACTTAGGGCTAGCCCTCACCGGCGTGTACTTCTACACGCTGTTCCGCCCCCTCAACCCCACCGCCGCGTACGCCACCGCGACGTTCGGCATGGTGAACGCGGTGGCGATCATGGCATCGGGCGCCTTCATGGCCACCGCCAACTCGATTGCGGCGGATGCGAGCCTGGCCCCCAGCGGCGACGCAGCCGGCGCCGTCGGCCTCATGTACGAGCTGTCCGTGAACGCGTGGGGCATGGGCAACCTGTTCTTCGGCTTGTGGCTCATCCCGATGGGGTGGGTGGCCGTCACGTCCGCCCGGTTCCCGCGGTTGCTTGGCTGGACGCTCGTGGTCGGTGGCGTCGCCTATGTACTGAGCGGACTGGTGGCGTACGGCATCGCCAATGCGCCCGACGCCCTCGCCACGGGACTCGCCTTCCCCGCCACCATCGGCGAACTCTGGATGGTGGGCTACCTGCTGTCCAAGGGCATCCGACCGTCGGCCTAGGGGGAGAGGCGCGAACCGCCGCCCACCCCAACGCTGCGAACCCAGGCGGAGCCCGACACGCCGACAGCATCGTCTCCGCCCACAGACGAGACCGGCGCGTCGGGCTCTTCAGCGGTTCGTAGGGTCTCTGGGGTGGGCAGGACGGGCAGTGCCTGGGAACAGGCGTACCGTTCCATCACGGAAATGAAAAACACCTTCAGCTCGCTCGCCATCTTCAACTACCGGCTCTGGTTTGCCAGCGCCCTCGTGTCGAACCTCGGTACCTGGATGCAACGCATCGCCCAGGACTGGTTGGTGTTGACGGTTCTTACCCGCGATTCCGGCGTTGCCGTGGGCATCACTACGGGCCTCCAGTTTGTGCCGTTTCTGCTGCTGGGGCCATTCACGGGTGTAGTGGCGGACAGGGTCGACCACCGCAAGATGCTGATGGTGACGCAGACCGCCGCCGGGGCGCTCGGACTGGGCCTGGGCGCGCTCGTTCTGTCGGGCAACGCCGAGTTGATGCACGTGTACGGTTTCGCCCTCGCGCTCGGCGTGGTCACCGCCTTCGATGCCCCGGCCCGGCAGACCTTTGTGGGCGACCTGGTGCCACGCACCCAGTTGTCCAACGCCGTGGGCCTCAACTCGGCGTCATTCAACGCCGCCAGGCTCATCGGCCCGGGCGCGGCCGGCCTGCTCATTGCGGCGGTGGGCACCGGGTGGGTGTTCATCATCAACGGCGCCACGTTCGCCGCGACCCTCGTCGCGCTGGCGCTGATGCGCGGGTCGGAGTTTCACGCCCAGGAGCGCGCCCCGCGCTCGCCCGGGCAAGTCCTCGACGGGTTGCGCTACGTGCGCGCCAGACATGACCTGATGATCATCTTCGTGGTGGTCAGCGTGGTGTCCACGTTCGGCCTGAACTTCCAACTCACGAGCGCCATGATGGCGCGCGTCGAGTTCGGCCGGGGCCCGCAGGATTACGGAATCCTCGGCTCGATTCTCGCGATCGGATCGCTCGCCGGCGCCATCATGGCCGCGCGGCGCAAGGAGCCGTCGGCCCGCCTGGTCGTCCTGTCCGCCACCGGATTCGGGGTGGCCAGCGGTGTCATGGCCCTGATGCCCACCTACTGGACCTACGCGTTATCCGGGATCCCGGTCGGATTCATGGCGTTGACGATGCTGACGTCCGCGAACGCCACCGTCCAGACCACCACGGCTCCCCACATGAGGGGCCGCGTGATGGCGCTCTACATGATGGTGCTGATGGGCGCGAACCCCCTGGGCTCACCGCTTGTGGGCTGGGTGGGCGAACACCTGGGCCCGCGCCTCGCCATAGCGGTGGGCTCCGTCACGGCGTTCGCCGTTGTCGCGGCCGTGGTGATGAGAGCGGTGAGCCGGGGACGGCTCGACGTCGCCCTCTCGCCGCGCCGTCCGTTCCTCAAGGTCACCACCATCCCCGAGGTGCAATACCCCGACGTCTAGGCGGGAGTCGCTCCGTGGCGCCTGGCTCGCGGCGTGCGACACCCGCGCTAACGTCGCGGGTATGACTGAGCAGAACTTCCTCATCAAGCAACGTTTTACCGCGATGGTCAACCGCTACGAGATCTGGAGCGTCGACGCCGCATGGCGACCGACGACGATGCTCGGCTTCGCCCAGCAGAAGCGCATGAAGCTACGTGAGGAGGTCGTCTTCTACACCGACGACTCCACGACCACCGTGCTGTTCACCTTCAAGGCTCGCAACGTGCTGGACCTGAGGTCGGTGGTCGACGTGTTCGACGGTGCGGGCCAGGCCATCGGCGAGTTCCACAAGGACTTTGCCGCGTCGCTCATCAACTCCACCTGGATGATCGACCAGCCCGGTCAGCCACAGGCCCGGGGCCAGGAGAAGTCGCCGCTGTATGCGGTCATTCGCCGCTTCACCGACCTCGGCTTCATCCCCTATGACTTCGTGTTTACCGCACAGGGCCGCCCCGTCATGGAGATCGTCCGCAAGTGGGGTCTGCGCGACACGTACCAGTGCACCGTCGCTGCCGGGGAGTACGACACCCGCCTGCTGCAGGCCGTCGCGGTGGGCCTCGATGCGCTGCAAGACCGCTAATGTGCGCCCGCCACGACATGGTCGGGCACTAGGTCAGGGCTGAGGACGGTCCCATCAGCCACAATGTCACCATGACCGACATCGTCACGCTCGAAAACGATTTTTGGCAGGTGGGGCTCGTTCCCGCCACGGGCGGATCCGTCGCGTTCGGCCGCGTGTCGGTGGGCGGCGCGTGGGTGGACGTGCTGCGTCCCACCCCCGACGAGTCCCTCGCCGACGTCTGGTCCACGGCGTCGTTCCCGTTGGTGCCGTGGTCCAACCGGATTCGCGACGCCGTGTTCTCGTGGGCGGGCAAGGACTACCGGCTGCGCGTGAACTTTGAGGACGGCACCGCAATCCACGGCACGGGCCTCGAGTTCCCGTGGTCGGTGGTGGCACAGTCAGCCACCTCGGTCACTCTTGAGTTCGCATCGCGCGCCGTCTACGGGGTCAACTTCCCCTGGCCGTTCACCGCGCGCTTCACGTACGAGCTCGACGCGGAACGCTTCACCTGGTACATGGACATCACCAACGACACGCACGAGACGTTCCCGGCTGGCCTGGGGCACCACCCCTACTTTGTGCGAGAGCTCAACGCCCCCGGATCGACGCCGGGCGAGCCGACGCGACTTCAGGTCAACTGCGTCACGTCATATCCGGTGGTGGGATGCCTACCCACGGGCCCCGCTACGGAGGTGTCCGGTCGCATCGACTTCAGGGACATGAAGCCCTTGGGCGAAGAGTTCATGGACGCCTGCTACACGAGCCGCACCTCGTCGACCCTCGCCACGATCGAGTACCCCGGCGCCCTCACGGTCGACATTGAAGCGGGTGCGCTCCTCGAACATGCGGTCGTGTACCAGCCGGTGGAGGTGCCGTACTTCGCGCTGGAGCCGGTGACTCACGTCAACGACGGCTTCAACCGGGAGGCTGCACACGAGGACGGCACTGGCATATTCCTGGTCCAGCCGGGAGAGACCAGGTCGACCGCGTTTACCCTGGTGGCGCAGCCGCACGTTTAGCCGAGGGGTGGCGCATGTGGCCTAGACTGGTGGTCGCGCCGACGGCGCACGCGGGTGTAGTTCAATGGCAGANNCCACGGCTCCCCACGTTGAGGCCGGGCCCCTAGCCAGCCTGAGGCACCTTCGAGCTCGCAGTCCAGTCGTAAGTTCCGCCCACGGTGCCGTCGTCCAGGTACCACGTCAGTGTGTACGGCGCCTGATCGTGGTCATGGATCAACGGCAAGCTCGGCCACCATGCGGCGAAGTACCCATTCGAGACCGTGGCGTCCACCACGACTCCATTCGCGAGCGTCACGGTGACACGGGCGACGTCTTCTCCCGCATACCCCCAGGTGTCAGCCGAGTTGTCGCTCCAGCCTCCGCCGAACCACTGAATCTGGTTCGACGCGGGCGTGGGGGCGATGCCGCCACCGCTACCACCAGCGTCGCCCGTCTCGTGTGAGTTCGGGTCGAGGGGCAGCAAACACTCTATGTCGGCGTGCTCGCCACCGGTTTCCGCCGTCAGCAGGGTGTAGGTCCAGTCGCCGCGGCGCTCGGCCACGACGGGGACCAGATCATCGAAGCGCAGCGCATCGGCCACCTCACCGTCTGGGTCGCCAAGTCGCATGCGGGCGAGGCACGCCTTGGCTTGGGCCTCAGCGTCGCCAGGGGTCACGGGATCCGGCACGGCTCGCCAACTCGCGTACGCCGCGGGGATCCAGCTCGCGTTGGAGTCGGGCCACAGCGTCGCGCCGACGATGCCCGCAGCGGCGACCGCTGCGGCCGCACCGATTCGCATGGAGAGGCGACGACGTCGACTCGTCCTCGTGATGGGGGCGACCTTGTCATCTCCCGTCGCGGGGGCGCCCTCATGCGCGTCTGCGGTGCCGACGTGGCGCGTGGCGTAGGCGCTGATCCGATGCGCGTGTGACTCCCAGAGCTCCTCGAACCGGACGGCGTCGTCCGAAGCTGCGGGCTCCCGGGAACCTGCGCGTCCATCGGGCGCCTCGATGTCTCCATCCATACCGGGAATTGTCCAGGAGGTGAGCGATCCTTACGTCCCCACGTCAGATAGGCACGCCGACATACTTATATTCTCATTTCGCAACTGTTATCATGCGTCATATGAGAACTCAGGCTCCGGCCCTTCTGCCGATCTTCCGGTCGGAACTTCAGCCGCGTCTCCTCTTGCGGGTGCTCACCAGCGACAAGGGGATCAGCGCCGCAGAACTAGCCCGCAATCTCGGCGAGCCCGAACCGACGGTCTTTCGTGAAACGCGCCGCCTCCTGCAGTTTGGCCTCCTCCGGGGCGAGCGAGTCGGGCGCACCCTCGTTCTACGTGCAGCCGAAGACAATCCCGCCACCGCTCCGCTACGACAGTTGCTTGTAGTGACCTACGGGCCCAGTCTCCTGATCACGCGGGCGCTCATGGGGCTCGCGGGCATCGACGAGGCATACATCCACGGCTCGTGGGCGGCCCGCTTCCACGGTGAACCCGGTGGCCCGCCCGGGGACGTCGACGTCGTCGTGGTTGGCCAGCCTGATCGCCGCGCGGTCGACGCCGCGCTCTCCGGACTCGAGACCGAACTCGGCCGAGAGGTTAACGTCACGTATGTCACCCAGGAGCGATGGCGCGACACCGATGACCCTTTTATCGGGACCGTGCGCTCACGCCCCCTTGTGCGCCTTGAGATGTCGGACGGTCCTGCAATGCTGAAGCCATGAGTCCTTGGGGCCAGGGCCGAGCCACCGTTGACCAGATGCTGGTGTCCGCACAGTTGGAGCGCGTTCCCCCCAACCGAGAGGCCTCCAACGCGCTTCTCGCCAAGGCGAGCACGCACCTGCTCTCCGCAGCGACCTTGGCCGCGTCGGATGTCGAGCTCGCCTACGACGCACTCCACGCCGCCAACCGCAAAGCCCTGACGGCGGTCCTCCTTGCCCAGGGGCTGCGACCCACGCGCGACGCTGGCCACACGGGCGCCTTCGAGGCAGTGCGCGCCCAGCTCCATCCGCCGCTCGGGCCGACGCTCGCGCCCTACACGCGGATCAGGCGAGCCCGGAATGCGGGCGACTACCTCGACGAGCTCCCGGCGACCGCCGACGACATCGCGGCCGACCTGCCACTGTGTCGGTCGATCGTCGAGATGGCGGTCAAGGTCGTCGACCAGATGCCGCCCTACTGACCACTGCGCACCGAACGGGATGGGGTCCCGAAAAGGTCCCAGTCCGCGCCGTGCCAAAACGCCAGGCGTTCATTGCGCCTGGTATGTTGCCTACTTGTCCCGCGCCAACATCAAGCGATTTCTACTTCCCAAGCTGATAGCGCGGGTTCGATTCCCGTCACCCGCTCCATTTTTTTGCGCGCGCCGGCGGCCCTTCGCGCCCCTGGCGGATCACCTGCCCGGCCCTTCGGGCGCCGTGGACCTTTCGTCCCGCGATGGACCAAAGCCACCCAGATATCCTGAAATTCCGGGCGCGGTACCGCGTCGGCGCACCTTGAGGACGCGGCACGTGTGCCGCCGTCACGGGGGCGACGAAGGGCGGACGAACAGCGATGGGCGCACACTCCCGGACGATCGACGAGGTGCTTGAACAACTCCACGTGGACAAGGGAGGCCTCACCGCCGCAGAGGCCAGACGTCGCCTGGAGACCGAGGGCCCGAATCGCCTGCCCGACGCCAAACCCGACAGCCTGATCAAGCGCATCGCCAAGCAATTCAACGACATCCTGATTTACGTCCTGCTGGCGGGCGTCGTGGTCACCGCGCTGCTGCAGCACTGGATCGACTCCGGCGTGATCCTGGGCGTGGTGGTGATCAACGCCGTGATCGGTTTCATCCAAGAGGGCAAGGCCGAGGCCGCCTTGGAGGGTATCCGGAAGATGTTGTCCCTGGACGCCCAGGTCCGGCGCGACGGCCACTGGGTCACCATCGACGCCAAGGAGCTGGTCCCCGGGGACGTGGTGCGATTGCGTTCGGGGGACCGCGTCCCTGCCGACCTGCGGCTGATCGCCACGACCAACCTGCAGATCGAGGAATCGGCCCTGACCGGCGAGTCCCTCCCGGCGGAGAAATCGCCCGACCCGGTGGACGAGGAGGCTGGAGTGGGCGACCGCACGTCGATGGCGTTCTCCAGTTCGCTCGTGACGTCCGGCCGCGGCGTGGGGGTGGTCACCGGCACCGGGGTGAACACCGAGATCGGCCGCATCAACACGATGATCAGCGAGGTCCAGACGCTGGCCACGCCGCTCACCAAGGCGATGAACCGTTTCGGCGCTCAGCTGTCGATCACCATCGGCATGTTCGCGGTCGCAATGTTCGCCATCGGCCTGATCGTGCACGGCAACCCGCCGGGCGACATGATGATCGCCGCGATCAGTTTCGCGGTGGCCGCAATCCCCGAGGGTCTGCCGGCGATCATGACCATCACGCTGGCGATCGGCGTCCAGCGGATGGCCAAGCGCAATGCGATCACCCGCCGACTCACCTCCGTGGAGACGCTCGGTTCGGTCACCGTGATCTGCTCTGACAAGACGGGAACGCTGACCAAGAACGAGATGACGGTCCGGGCGATCGCCACGGCCGACGGCACGTACACGGTCAGCGGCACCGGCTACCAGCCCAACGGTCAGGTGCTGCTGGATGACTCCCCCGTGGCGCTAGAACGCCCCGACCTGCTCGCACTCGTGGAGGCGATGGCGGTAGCGAACGATGCCGAGGTGGACGAGAACGAAGACGGCCGGTGGGTCATGATCGGCGAACCCACCGAGGGTGCGCTCCAGACGTTGGCCGTGAAGTGCGGTTTCGACCGCACGGAGTACGACCGTGTGGACGAGGTCCCGTTCGAGTCCGAACACAAGCTCATGGCGACCCTTGAACAGTCGCCCGACGGCAGGTCGCTGGTGCTCGTCAAGGGTGCGCCGGACCGCCTGCTGGCGCGATGCCGCACGCAGTACTCCTCGCGGTCCGGCGCGTCCGCCCTGGACCACGCGTGGTGGGAGGAGCGGATTGCGGAGATGACGGTGCATGGGTTGCGGGTGCTGGCGGCCGCGCGCCTCCAGCCCGACCAAGACCAGCGGTCGCTGAGCCTGGACGACCTTGACGGAGGGCTGGTGTTCCTGGGTGTCGTGGGGATCCTCGATCCGCCCCGACCAGAGGCGATCGAGTCGATCGTCGCCTGCAGGCGAGCGGGAATCGCGGTCAAGATGATCACTGGCGACCATCCCGCCACTGCCCTGGCGATAGCACTGGAGATGAACATTGTCAGCAGTGAGCGCGGTGACGACGCGGTCATCAGCGGAGTCGAGCTGGAGGCCGCGACCGACGACGAACTGCAGGTCATCGCGCAGCAGTATTCGGTGTTTGCGCGCACCAGCCCCGAACACAAGCTTCGCCTGGTCAAGGCGCTGCAGGCCACCGGGGAGGTGGCGGCCATGACGGGCGACGGCGTCAACGACGCCCCGACGCTCAAGCGGGCCGACGTGGGGGTGGCGATGGGGATCAAGGGCACCGAGGCGACCAAGGAGGCTGCCGAGATCGTCTTGGCGGACGACAATTTCGCGTCGATCGAACAGGCGGTCCACGAGGGCCGCACCATCTACGACAACCTGCGCAAGGCGATCCTGTTCATCCTTCCCACCAGCGTTGCGGAGGCGCTCGTCATTATGGTCGCGGTGGTCGTCGGCTTCGACTTGCCGCTGACCCCCACTCAGATCCTGTGGGTGAACATGGTCACCGCCGTCACCCTCGCTCTGGCGCTCGGGTTTGAAAGGGCCGAGCCGGGCATCATGGACCGACCGCCTCGCGACTCCGGTGCATCCATTCTGGGCGGCTACTTTCTGTGGCGGATCGCCTTCGTGTCCGTGCTCACGGCGGGTGCGACCATCGCGGTGTTCCACGTCGTCAAGGGCAACACGGCAGACCTCGACATTGAGCGGACGGTGGCTGTGAACACCCTGGTGTTCGCGGAGATCTTCTACCTGTTCAATGCCCGGTTCCTCACGGCCGCCAGCTACTTCCCGTCGCGATTGTTCGGCAACCCCGTGGCGTGGATCGCCGTAGGGGTGTTGCTGGTGCTGCAGGTGGGGTTCGTCTACCTACCCTTCATGCAGTCCCTCTTCGAGACCGCGGCCCTGAGCCTGCGCCACTGGGTGATCCCCATCATCATCGGACTGGCCATCTTCGCCGTCGTGGAGGTCGAGAAGGCGGTGGTGCGCTCTTGGCAGAGGCGCCATCCACGGCCGCGCCGTGCCTGCACTGGATGATGGATGAGGCCCATTCACGTCGAGACGTCGGCGTGGTGAAGGGAAAACGGCCACGGCGACTCGTCACTGCGTTCGAGGATGCGGTGGCTCACGGATCCCGGCACCGAGCGGTCCGTCATGACCTGGAGCGCGAACGAGGCGGCATGGGCATCGGCCTGGGGTCCTGTCCACGCCGATGCGGTTCGCTCACGCGCCTTCAGCCGCCATCGCGACGTGGGCCTGGTGGCGTGGACCCGGATTCCGGTGCGGGCCTCTCGTACGGAGATGTCACGCTCTGCGGCTTGGTAGGCGGTCAGGGTTGGAGACTGCATGGTGGTGCCCTGTCGGTAGGTACCGGCGATCAGGCGCCGCCGGCGGGGGTGTGGTGGGGTTGCCCCGTTCCGAACCGAGCGAGCACAAGCTCGACCGCTTCGCGCATCCGTTGGCGCAACGGGTGGATGAGCAAGTCGCGGTAGGCGGCCGCGAGTTTCCTGTCGGCCGCCATGGCGGCGACCAGACCGGGCAGGACCTGCGCCGCCGGGGTGCGGGTGAACGTCGTCACCAGGATGTCGGCGTAGGCCATGAGATCGGTGGTCACGCTGCCCGTGTCGATGGGCGCGGCGGCGGGCATTCGGTCGACGATACCTTCGATCACCAGCTACGCTTTGTCGGCCCAGCGCCGGTAGACGGTTGGCTTGCTGACGCCAGCCCGCCGCGCGACGTCCGCGACGGTCATCCCTGCGTAGCCGTGGCATCCGAGTTCTTCGAGCGCGACAGCGAGGATCGCGTCGTCCATCTCGGGCTGGCGCGGGCGGCCGCGTCCGC
>DGBM01000202.1 GCA_002384765.1 Demequinaceae bacterium UBA4004 | reverse complement strand
GCCAAATCAGAGTGTCATTTCCAGTGGAGGCCTTCGACGGTGTCGAGCGTGTCGCGTCCCATCCGCGGTTCAAGGGGGTCAGGGGCCGCTACTCAACCCTGCCCGCGCACATGCCGGCCTCGCACGCGAGCCGGCTGGTGGACTGGTCACCGGAACGCTTCGAGCAGTGGGCCGCGACCGTCGGACCGAACACGCAGGCCGCGATCCGCGCGATCCTCGGCTCACGCAAGATCGTCGAGCAGTCCTACCGGTCATGCCTGGGAGTGATGTCCCTGGCCAAGAGAGCCGGCGGCATGGCGAGGCTCGAGGACACCTGCGGCAGGGCCTTGGCAGCCACCCCGGCGCCGTCCTACACGCTGATCAAGAAGCTATGGGCTGGATGGACACCGGTCCCGACCCCGCCGCCGCCATCGCTGGGTGATGCAGGGTTCGTCCGCGGCGCTGACTACTACGGGAGCCGGGCATGATCGACATCGAAACCCTCACCCGGCTCAAGACCATGCGGCTCTCGGGGATGGCCGAGTACTTCGAGAACCTCGCCGACACCACCACCGCGGCCCCGTTGAACGGCCCAGAGCTGGTCAAGCAGGCCGTCGACTGGGAATACGAACGGCGCCGCGACAGCAAGCTGCACCGACTCCGCCGGCAAGCCGGCCTCGCGCAACCCGGAGCCGACATCGCCGACCTCAAAGCCATGCCCGGACGCAGCGTCGACGCCGAGTTGATCAGCCGGCTGGCGATCGGCTCCTACCTGGTCAAACACCAAGACGTCATCCTGCAAGGACCCACCGGAGCCGGGAAAACCTACGTCGCCTGCGCCCTGGGGAACAAGGCCTGCCAGCAGTACCGCAGAGTGCTCTACCTGTCCGCCGATGAACTGTTCGACCGGATCACCATCGCGGAACGCACCGGCGACAAGAAACGCTGCCTCGACACGCTGGTCAAGGTCGAGCTGCTGATCATCGACGACTGGTTCCTCACACCGCCGAGCCGGCCCCAGGTCCAGCAACTCCACACCCTGATCGACCGACGCCACAAGACCACCTCAACGATCTACTGCACCCAGCTGCCGCCCGGTCAATGGCACGACCGGATGGAAGAGAAGATCCTCGCCGACGCCATCGTCGACCGGATCACCACAAACGCCCACGCCACCGTCCTCAACTGCGACGACTCCATGCGCAAACACTTCACCCACCTCGAATAGCCAACAGTCGGGGGCCGACCGTCCCGGCCGGCCCCCGACACCCACAGCCCACCCCACCACGCCCGTCGCACTGGCTCACCACCGCCCGGAACACTGGCTCACCACACAGCGGAACACCGGCTCTACCTGAGCGCAATATCCACCAGTGTTGATGCCATGCCGCCAGCGTATCGCGGCCCCGTGGGCACCACGGCGTACCCGCTGGCGCGGGTCGGGCCGTCGCGATGCTCGGCCAACCAATCGGAGTCTGGGACAGAGCAAGCTATAGGATCCGGTGACCGGATCGGCTTGTTGGTCTACACTGGCGTTAGACCAGTCCCCGCGTTGGGCGGGGGCGCTGCGCTGGGCAGGAGGTGACCCGTCGTGTCGGAGGACACCGAGGGCCGCGCGCCAGGGCGCAGTGCTGCGCGTCGCCGCCGGGTCGAGGGTGGCCGTCATCACCGGCACGTGGTGCGGGTGACCCCGGAGGAGGAAGCGCAGCTCCTCGCCCTGGCTCTGCGCTACCGGGTGAGCGTGCCAAAGTTGCTCGTTGACTCTGCACTCGCCGGTGGGAGCGAGGCGGCCGCGAGCAACGCGAGCGTGCGCCACGCGTTGATCACTGAACTGTTCGGTCTGCACCGTCTGCTGGCGAACGTCGCCAACAACGTGAACCAGATGACGAAGGCGCTGCACGCCACCGGCGAGCTGCCCCCGCAGACGGGCGAAGTGCTGGCCGCTGCGCGACGAACGGCCGAGAAGATCGACGACGTGATCGACGGTCTGTCGTCATGATGCCGAACGTCGTGCGCGGTGAGCGGATGGGCGGCCTGATGGTCTACCTGACCGGTAAGGGCCGCCGCAACGAGCACACCGAGCCGCACCTGGTCGCTGGTGACTCCGCGATGATGGCGTGGCACGACGACAACGAGCTGGGCCGTGACGACGCGTTGGCGATCGCGCGGCACTTGGATCGGCCCAGGCGTGCACACGACGTCGAAGTCAAGGGCGGCCACGTCTGGCACTGCTCGCTGTCGCTGCGCGCGGAGGAAGGCCAGTTGACCGACGACAAGTGGCGCGAGCTGGCCGAGTCGTTCGTGGCCAAGATGGGCTTCGACGATGCCGAGGGAACGAAGGCCCCGACGAGGTGGGTCGCGGTCCGCCACGGACTGTCCAGCAACGGCAACGACCACGTGCACCTGGTGGTGAACCTGGTGCGCGAGGACGGCACGAAGGCCAGCATTCACAACGACCACGTGCGTGCACAGAAGGCCTGCCGCGAGCTGGAAGCCGAGCACGGGTTGCAGCGGCTCGAAGGCGACGAGCGGGACCGGGCAAGCCGTGGCTACGACCCGGCCGAACGGGAGGCAGACGCTCGTCGACGCGCACGCGGCAAGTTCGAGGGTGCACGCCGCGCGGGCACCGAGAAGCGCACCTGGTGGGGACTGGACACTGCCGAGCGCAACGCGCTGATCAACGCGCAGCGACGCGATGACGAACCGCGCTGGGCGCTGGCGCGAACGGTCCGCGCGTGCGCTACAGCGTCGGCCGACGAGGCCGAGTTCGTGCGCCGCATGCGCCGCCAAGGCGTGCTCGTGCGCGCCCGTTACGCCGAGGGTCGGCAGGACGTCATCACCGGCTACAGTGTCGCGGCCAAGCCCGAGCCCGGAGAGCGGCCCATCTGGTACGGCGGGGGACACTTGGCGCGCGACCTGACGCTGCCACGTCTACGTGCGGAGTGGCCCGACACGGCCGAAGGCGCGATGAGCGCGGCGGCGGAATGGACGGCCGCCAAGCGCGGCCGCCGCCCGGTGTCACCAGGGCGGGAGATGCGCGAGCCGGACCCAGCCTTGTGGCGCGAGGTGGGTGCCGACCTGGAGCGGCTGCGCGAGCAGTTGCGGTCGGTCCCGATCGAGGACCGCGACACATGGGCGCGGGTTGCGCGGCAGACGTCCGGGGCGTTCGCTGCGTGGTCCGCGCGCGTCGAGGAGACCCCCGGTCCGCTGGCCGCCACGTCGGACGCGCTGGCCCGCACAGCGGAGCTACGTCGTCGGCCAGTACGGCCCGAGCGGGCACCGAAGGCGTCAGCCTCGGGTGCCGCGATGCTGCTCATCTCGGCCGCCAAGGGAGGCCGCGGAGCGGTCGCCCAAGCGGTGATGCTGCGCCAGCTCGCAAACCTCGCCAAGGCCGTCTACGACATGCATCGTGCCGACCAGGACGCGCGCCGAGCAGCGCAGATCGAGCGCGCCATCCGCGGTGACCTGGCCACGGTCTCGGCACGCCTGCCCGACCCCGGCCCAGTCGGTCACCCCGACACCAAGGCCGCCGAGGTGGTGCGTACTGCGCGGCAGGCTCAGGGCGGGCCGCAGCGCACGCCTGGTTCACCTGTGCCGAACCGGATCGAACCGCAGCGGCCGCGCGCAGCGACGGCCGCTGGCAGGTACGGCCCAGGCGCGGAGCGAGACCACGGAGTCGAGCGGTAACAAGGGAAGGAGAGTGTGGCGATGAGCACGCAAGACAGCGACGGCATCGACGAGGCCCTACAGGGAGTAACCAACGTCGCGATGACGGCGGCCGCCCGGATGGGCGAGCAACTCGCCCGGATGCGCGAGCAGCAGGCGCGCGAGGCCCAGGCACGCAGCGAGCAGGCCGCCCGCGAATACGCCGCCCGGATGACCGCAGAGCGAGGCGCAGCGCGCGCGTCCCTGTCCCCGGTGCATCGGCCGGAGTGGTGGGACACAGCCACCGCCGAGGACGTGACGAAGGCCTACACCACAGCGAAGGCGTGGAGCGAGGTCGACCCCGAGGCGGTGCGCGCAGAGCAGCGGATCGTCGAGGAAGTGCGCAACCGGTACGGCGTCGACGTGACCGGGAGGGGAGAGCCGGCACCCGTCGCAGAGGCGATCGCACGAGCCGACCGAGCACGCTCCCAGGCCGCCGAGGAGCGCACCGGAGCATGCGGCGACCGCGCGGAAGCGGTCGGGCTGATGGCCGCAGCCGACGCGACCGACCGAGCGGCCGAGGCCGACGCCCGCAGGGTCGAAGCTGAGGCCCGCAGCCAGGACGTCGACCCCGAGCTGGCCGACGCCATCGACCCGGAGCAGGCCGGGCAGGCCGCCAATGCACTGGCCGAAGCGGACAGGGCTCGTACCCAGGCGGAGGCCGAGCACGGCCGCGCCTCAGAGATGCGCGAGGACGCCGGGCAGTCCTACGACAGCGCCGAGCGACGTGAGGCGATGGCGCAGGGACTGGACCACATCGAGAACCGGGCGGCCGTCGAGGCCCGCGTGCGATCCGACGTCGCCCAGGGCCGGCCCGCCGCTGACGCGGTGACGAGCGCGCCAGGACGGGCACCCAAGGCCCGCAAGACCAGGGGCGTCCCACAGACCGCCCGCACGCGCCAGCACCCCGGCCGCGGGCGGTAGCCCGGGGCCGGAGGGGCGGGGGGCGAAGCGGGTCTCAGTGGTCGCGGACGTCCGCGAACAGGCCCTCGGGCGGTGCCTCATAGGGCAGAGGTTCATCGGGGCCGGCGGTGTCCTTGGACAGCGCCCACGGCCCGGTCGGACTCATCAGCACGCCGAGGTGGTGGTCGGCGTGGTCCCGGAGCCACACAGATGTTCCTGTAGAGGCATCCATGCGCAGGTGCTCCCACGCTCGCCACATCGCTTCGAGGCGAGCGATCGCCTCGGCTGACTCCCACCAGCGGGCCGACCACCGGTAGTCGGCCCTGCCCTCCTCACCGACGTTGCGGCGGAAGATCGGGCAGACGAACTCGCGCACGAACTCATCCACCGATCCGTAGTAGAGCGTCGGTGCTTCCTCGGGCGGAGTGGGATCGCCCGCCTGCGGCGGGTTCAGCTCGGCCTCGGCGGCCGCCGTGGCGGCCGTCCGCAAGGCCTCTAGTCGCTCCGGGGTCAGGACCGCAACGACGGCCTCGGTGACGATCGGGGCCACCTCGCGCTGCACCTGGCGGTGAATCTCGCTGGTGACCGTGCTGGCTACGAGTCCACCGGCGATCGAGGCCACATCGAGACCGTCGAGCGCAGCCGAGACTCTGCCGCTGACGTCAGGGGCACCGATGGGCTCATCCGGCTCGTCGTCGTCGACGTCGGCCACCGGGGCGTCGCCCAGGTCGTAGACCGGTGCGTCGTCGTCCCACTCGCCCAGGCCGCTCATGAGCGCACCGGGACGGTCCAGGCGGCCAACGACTCCTGCACGGCGTCCAGCTCGCGTTCGGCTCCCTCGATGGTCGCGGCCGCGCTCGGGTCGTGCGCGGCGATCGAGGCCTTCACCTTCTCGGCGTGCGGCCCGATCATCCACGGCTGTGTCGTAATCAGCGTCGGACGAGCGCCGGAGGCGAGCACCACAGCCCTGCCCTTGGGCATGGCTTGAAGATCCGCGACGTCGAGGATGCGCTCACGGGTCAGCTGCTCGCTCACGCTGCGCTGACCGCGGCCGGTCGAGACGGAAGTGACCCGCTTGTCGTAGTCACCGATCAGCGCGGAGAGCATCTCCAAGAACTCCCGCTCCTTCACGCCGCCGCCGTACACGGCGACGTTGCTCGCGGACCAGAGCTTCCGCATACCTGACTCGCCCCACACGTCGACGCCTTGGGACCACGACTGCAAGATCGTCATGAGCACGATCCCACGCGAACCATAGTGCGAGTAGAGGTTCGGCAGCTCACGCCAGCGGCAGACGTTGGCGGCCTCGTCGAGGACGGCGAGCATCGGTCGAGGCAGGCGACCACCTGGTGAGGCGGCGGCCAGTTCCTCGGCCGCTTCGACGACGGCGACCGTCAGCGCCGTCACGAGCGGCCCAGCGGTGCCACGCCCCTCCTTGGACAGCGAGTAGAGCGTGCCCCCCTCGCGAATGAAGTCTTCGGGGGAGAACTGGCGACGGGTGTCGACCTCCGAGGTTGGGGTCACCCACCGGGCGACTTGCCGGTTGGTCAGGCAGGAGGCCATCTGCTGCGCCGTGCCGTAGACGCCGCCGCGCTGCTTCTCGGGGGCGAACACGACACCGGCCACCTGGTCAGCGGTCAGCTCGTACCCGCCGTTCTGCAGGATCGTGACCGGCTCCTTGTCGGTTGGGCGGGTCAGCCACCGGTAGACGTCGGTGATCGGCCGATCGTCGAGGGCGGCCGCCAGGAGCAAGCCCGCGAGGAGGTCTTGCGCGGAGGGGTCGAAGAATGCGTCGGTGCGCGCCCCCGGATCACGAGAGCCGGAGGCGAAGTGCTCGGCCATCTTCGCGGCGCGCACCTCGTCGGTCACGTAGGACAGCGGGTTCCACCACCACTCGGTCGGTTCCTCCCGTGCGACCGACTGTGGGTCGAAGACCCACACCGGGCCGGCCGCCGCGCGCGGGTCGCGGGTGGCGTCAAGCACGTCACGCTTGTTGCTGGTGACCAGGACCGCTCCCGGCGCGTCCAGGATCGCGGGCACCGCCCGGGAGGTCGTCTTTCCCGTGCGCGGGCCCCAGATATCGATGTGCATGTCCTCCCACGAGCCGAACAGCGACGTCGAGGAGCCCACGGTGCGCCCGATGGGCACCCCGGCCGAGCCCTGTACCCCGAGCCGCTGCGCGGTTGCCGTGGCGGCCTTGTGCGTGAGCGGCTCGACGTCGCGGCCGCGGCCCATGTAGTGGGCCGCGTGGTCGACGCGAGTGGAGCGTCGGCGTCTACGAGCTGCTGCCCATCCGATCAGGCTCGCGAGGATCAGGAGGACGGTGAGGACCGCGATGGCGATCGCCGTCGAGGCCAGCGGCCATGCGACGTCACCCTTGAGGACCCCGAACAGCGTCTCCCACGGGTCGGCCGGGATCGGTTCGAGTCCGGCGAGCTGGTGACCGAACTTCGCGGCCGCGTACACGGTCACCAACGTGACCAGCACGAAGCCGATCACCACGAACAAGGCGATCGTCTCGCCCGTGACGCGACCCGGTTGAGGACGCCGGTTGTTCGTGGTGCTCATGGATCAGTCCTCCTGGGCGAGTCCGGGAAGTGGGAGACCCGGCTCTGCTCGTGCCACAGCTTGTTCGTGTCGTTGATCGTGCGCTCAGCCTCGGTCAGGTGAACCTCGACCGGGATACCCGGGCGGCCGCCGACCTTGACGAGGAACTTGCCCCGACCGGGAGGGGCTGCCTCGCGGCCCGTGTGCGGGTCCCACGCCGGCGGGTCCTGCCAGCCGATGAGCATCGACTGCTCAGCCCGGCTGAACGGCACCGCCGAGGTGAGTAGCGGCATCTCGGCGGCCGGGAGGCCACCGCAGATGACCATGCCGGACCGTTCGACGAAGCCCTTGGCCTTCATCCGGTCCTGCTCACTCGCCAGCGACAGCAGGTCGCTCATCGTGTGGCTGATCATGGCCATCCCGACGCCGCGCTGCCGGTTGAGTCGCGTCAGAGCGTCGACCCGATCGACCATGCCGCCCCCGGCCCGCAGAGCACGCCACAACTCGTCCATGATCACGAAGTAGTGGCGACGCGGTTCCAGACCGGCGTCGGCCAGAGCGTTGGCGACGTTGACCGTGCCGAACCCGGCCGACCAGCACGCCAGGAGCGTCGCGGCCTGCAGCTCCATCTCGGAGTCGTCGATGCCGCTGACGTCGAACACCACTGGGCGGTCCCGGCGCATCGGGTTCGACGTCTGACGGGAGAACGTCTCTCCGAGGCGGCCGCCGGTTGTCAAACCGATGAGGGAGGCTTCGAGGTTCTCCGTGATGTCCCGGTAGCGGTTGTCATCGCCCCGGTCGAGGGCGACGATGCGCAGCTCCTCGGGCGCATCGCGCACGACCTGCAACAGGTCCGACAGCACGGGTACGCCGTCGTGCTTCTCGTCGAGGATGCGCAGCGCGCGATCAAGGATGGTCTCCTCCCGGTCGGTCGGCTGCGCTGAGCGCAGGATCGTGATGAGCGCTGAGACCATCGTCAGCCGGCGGCCGTGGGCGTCGGCCAGCACGGCGGCGCGTGCCGCGCCGGTGAGCCGCTGAGCGGCTTCGGTGGCTTCACCGGGGTCGAGGACGTTGAGGTAGCCGCGGCCGCGTCCGAGGCTGATCACCTGGCCGCCCAGAGCTTGCACCATGTCCACGTAGTCGGGCTTCAAGTCGCCTAGGACCAGCGGCATCACGCCGAACCCGGCGAGCCCCGTTGCCATCCGGCGGATGCCGGTGGACTTGCCGAGGCCTGGCTTGCCGAGGACGAACACACTCGGGTTCGCGATCAGGTTCGCGCGCTGGAACCACGAGATGGGGTCGCAGCACAGCGTCGCGCCGGAGGTGATGTGGCGGCCGAAGGGGACGCCCACCATCGGCGTGCCCGAGCCGACGATCCACGGCCACAGCCCGCAGACCTGCACGGTCGTGCCCCGGTACTCATCCGGGGCGTCGACCAGGACGTCCTCACCCCGGCCTCGGCCCAGCCATCCACGCGGGCCGGGGCGGGTCGGGACGACGGTCGGCGCAGCCTTCGCCTTGCGGCCGCGCCGGAACTGCCGACGCGGTGCGGTGATCTGCTCGTCGACGAGCTGCGATGGCTCAACGGTGGTGCTCATAAACGGTCCCTCATCGAGGCGGGCACCTTCAGGTGCTTGGGCAGGATCAACCCGAGCGGCAGAGCGGCTGCGAACGCGGACGCCTGCGCACCGTAAACAGGACGCAGCCGCAACCTCGCCGTCGCGGCGAGGTTGTCGATCGCCGCCTTGGCCTCAGCCACACGGTCGACGTCCAGGACGGTGGCAGTCACCAGCAGTCCGAAGTTCACCAGGCCCGCGCCAGAGGCCTCCTCCTGCGCGGTCGCGGCCGCCGACCGCGTGGCCAGCACCGCACGAGCTGAGGGACGTGTCGTCGACGTCGCCACGAACTGCGCCGATCGCAGGTCAGACTCGACGATCGCGGCCGCCTTGGCCGCATCGATCGGCCGGTACAGCAGCGTGACCCGCTTGCGTGCCACCTCCCGGCGCGGAGCGAGCAGCCGCGCCAGCACCGAGGACTGAACGTTGCCGCGCGGGGCGGTGGTCATGGACCAGGTGACGCTGTAGGCGTCATCGTGGCGGTACCCCTCCCACTCCGCCTCGGCGGCCACAGGGCCGACGTCCGACCAGTCGAGGGCAGTGTCGTCGCCCGCGGAATGCGCCTCATCGACGAGGGTCGCGATCCCGGGGTTGTAGGCGACGCGGACCACCTCGCACAGCTCGGCCGCGTCGAGGGGTCGAGCGGCGCCCGCACCCGTCGCGGCCAGGCTGCCCGTCAGACCGGGAAGCCGAGCGGCGAGATCTCGGCCCATCTCGGTGTCGGTGCGCTTCTTCCCAGTCGCTGCACTGACCGAGGAGAACGTGAGGGTGACGTAGGCCTTGATCACGCTCGACCCGGCCGGGTACATGTCGACGACCTCGCTCAGCATCGCCCGCGCGAACGCTGGCGCGTTCGGGTCGACGTTGCTGGCGACCTCGCGGCGCAGCCGATGCCCGGTGTCCGGTGCCGTCTCGATCGTCACCGCGCACGCCTCGACCCCGGGCTCGTCGGCCAGGTTCGCCAGCCAGTGCCCCCAGTCGGCCACCCACACATCGACCTGATCAGGGTCGACCAGACTCGCGCCGTCAGGCTCGGTCGCGAAGACGGCGGTGTAGGTGCGGGTGGTCGGGGCATAGATCAGCGCGAACCGGCGGCCGTAGGAGTCGGTGTGCTCACTGAGCCGGAGCTGAGCAGCGATGCCGGGGAGCTGGTGGGTGCCCCACAGCGCGAACCCAAGCGGGCCGGACCGGTACAGGTGCGCACCCTTGCGGGTTGCGCCACCCCAGCCGATCCGGGCGAGGCCACGGTCGAGCAGACTCTTACCGTGGCGATCGCGAACGAGGATCGTGCCGAGCACGACCGCGAGCACCCCGAACGTGATCAGACCACGCAGCAGTCCGGCCGCCATCGTGACCAGCACGGACAGGATCAGGCCACCGAGCATGATCCCGGTGCCGAGGGAACCTAGGCCGAACAGACCAGACGAGGTGGGTTTGCGCCAATTCCCGTACGTGCGGGGTCCGGTGATCTGTGCGCTACCTGCTGCCATTGGGTCCTCCTGAGCTGTCGTCGGTGGCTGACTGCACAGCACCAGCCGCCGCCTTCACCGTCCCGGTTACGGCCTGAACGCCGACGCCAACAGCGGCACCGACCGGCCCAGCGGCCGCCCCAGCGGCGGCCGCACCTCCTCCTGCTGCTGTACCCCCTCCTGCGGCACCTGCACCTGCGCCGGCCCCCGCCGTACCCGCGGTCCCGGCACCGTTGGCACCGGCTGGGCCGCTTGCCCCGGTCGAGCCGCTGCCCGATCCGCCTGGACTGCCCGAAGGGCCGGACCCACCCGTCCCGCCGGAAGGTCCGGCCGAGTTGGTAGACCCTGAGGGCGGGGCGGAGCTGCTGTCGCCACCGCTGTCGCTGCCACTACCGCCGCCGCCCAGGAGCTTCCCGGCCGCGACCGCGCCCGAGGGCAGCATCGCGGCACCGGCCAGGGCCGCCGTGGCCATCCCCGAGCCGGAGGCGACCGACGACACCGCCGGGATGATCAAACTCATCAGGGCGGGCAGCGCCACCAGTGCCACCGCCATGAGCGTCAGTCCGACGATCACGGAGATCAGCCCGCTTCCGTCGTCCTTGAAGATGCTCGTACCCGAGAGCTTGAACGCAGTGGCGTACACGATGGCGGCCGCTGGCTTGTAGAGGATGAAGGCGAGCAGCCACCCGACCGTCTTGCGGAACATGTTTCGTCCGGTCTCGGTGTTCGTCGCGGCGGCTGACACCGGCAAGACGCCCGCCAAGACGACGAGCATCCCGGCGCGCACGATCATGAGGAGGATCTGCACGATCGACCCGAACACGGCGAGCAGACCCAGGATGATGACCATGATCGCCCCGAGGCCGCCGGTCGTCGGGCTGGCCGTGAGGGCGAGGAGGGCGGCCATGTTGCCGCCGAAACACGTGCCGCTGGTGTCCTCGATGGAGCAATCCAGCGCCCCGTTGAGCAACCAGACTGAGAACGAATCCCCAGCGGCGACAAGCAGCGACACTGCGGTTAGGCCTGCGCCGCTGACGACCACGAGAGTCAACAGCGACTTCACCAGGTCCTTGCCCGGCTCGGCCCGCTGCTCCCACGCCATCCTGCCCGCGCCGAAGATCACACCGATCACCGCGACGGCGACCATGTACCACCACAGGCTGTTCTGGATGAACGCGACTGTCGGTGAGCCCGGCGAGCTGACAGCCGGTGCGATGGCCGTCACCAGCACAACAGCGGCCGAGACGATGATCGTGGCCACGAGGACCACGCCGATGCGATCGACGTGTCTCTGGCCCTCATGCCTGTGACCAAGGCCCATCCGCACGCCGGCCACGATCAACGACAGCACGCAGATACCGAACGCGATCCACGTCGCCCACCCGAGGACCGTGTTGATCCCGCCGACGTCAGAGGCGTGATCGCCAGGCGAAACGCCAGCCGAACCGCCACCCCCCGTCAGCGTCGGCGTGCCGATGTTCACCCACATCGTGCCCAACGACGCCACAGCCTTGCCCACCGCTTCCAGCACGGCGTCAGCCATCTTCGTGATCGCGTCACCGATCGTTGACGCAGCGAACTCCTTCGCCTTGCAAACCGGGTCGTACCACTCGCAGTCAGCCATCACGCACCTGACCAGGCCACGTACCCACTGAGCATCGGGAGCTGGCTCATGGGCGAAGGCAGATCGCCAGAGTCCGCGAGGACAACCTTCCAGTCGCCCTCAACCCACTTGAGGGTGAACACCTGCGCCGCAATGACACCCGTGGAGGTGCGGATTGCGATGTCCACGTCCGCCGTGTTGCCGTCGTACCGGTTGATGCGGAAGCCGGCGATCTGGATACGCACCCCGGAGGAGTCAACTTGAGCTGGAGGGCGAGCCATCGCGGCGTCGCGGCCCGCCCCAGGTACGGTCGAGCGCTCATTCATCTTCTTTCCGAGCAGCGGGGCCTCACTGCCCATCGCCAGTAGATTGCTGGCAGCGAGTAGGGCACCCGTGGGCGTACGGGCGTAGCACGATCGGAAGCCGTCGTTCTCGACCTCGCCTGGCCCTTGGCCCTTGATCGACGGGGCGGCAGTGGTGCCCACGAGAGCCCATGTCGCCGTGGGCGCGGTGGTTACGGTGCCGCTCATTTCCACCGCGTTGAGCCCACACACGCTGGCTTCGTCCTGGGGAGTCGGAGCGGCTGTGGTCGTGATCGAGGGAGACGGAGCCGGCGCGGTAGGTGTCGGCTCCGTCTTTCCTCCGAACAGGTTCGTCAAGCTGAGGACTAGGCCCAGCACGACGATGGCGGCCACGACCACCGCCGAGCCGATGACCTTCTTCGAGGCCCCGGTGTTCTCGGCGGCGGGCGGGTTGCTCGCGTCGTTGGTCATCGTCTTGGCTCCTTCTGCCGTAGGTGTCAGGTCAGGTGGCCAGGAACCCGACGATCGCAAAAGCTGCCGAGACGACCAGGACGCCGCCGAGCACCCAACCGATCGAAGCGGCGTGCTCACCGCCCTCACCGCGACGGTTCCCAATAGCCATGCGAACGCCTGCGAAGATCAGGGCCATCACGAGGATGCCCAGGGCGATCCACTTGCCCCAGCCCATGATGGTGACGAAGTTCTCGAATCCGGGTGGGGGCGAGCCACCGCCGGGGTCTGGAACCATGATCTATTCCTCCTTCAAGGGGGTGTCAGCGCCAGCGGTCGCTGTCGCTGCAAGTGAGCGCAGTTGGCTCACAAGCTTGGAGACCGCGCGCGGGGTGCGCTCGGTCACGGGATCGCCCAGCCGCCACGCCTCGACCCACGGCACGTGCCAGACACGCGGGGCACCTCCGCCCACGACCTTGGCCAAGTCGCGGATCGGTGCAGGCACCTTGCCAGGAGCGTCGGCCACTAGAACCAGGCCCAGAAGCCGCACGGACTCACCGGCCGACGAGGCCGCCCACTGCGTGAGCGCCGTCCGTGCGGCAAGCAGACTCCGCACGTTGGTACGGGCCACGACCACGCACGCCACGGGTGCGCCGTCCGGCAGCTCAGGCCAGGCGTGCCCTGCGGCCTTCCACGCTTCGTCGAGTTCGGCCAGCGTGGACTCACCAGAGCCACCGTGCGCACCGACCACCCACAGAGCGGCAGAGGCATGAGTACGTCTCACCGGTAGCGCGTCCTCGGGTGACGGAACGTGAGGCTGCGGCGTCAGCGGACCGCTGGGCTCATCCACCTCAACCAGCTCGGGTACCGCGTGCCCCGTCGTGCCAGGGGCGGGCGACGGCGAGCTGCTGGGCAGCCACTCACGCCAGTCTTCGCTGGGCATCACGGCACGCTCACGCACGTCTGTCGACGACGTGCTGTCCACCCAGGGGTTCCCCTGCGTCACACTCGCACCTCCCGGTCGATAATGGGACAACTGCGAGCCGTCCCAGTCCTCACACTACTACGTATCTCTACCTGACACTACCCGACCATCCACGCATATACGGAGACAACCCAATGCGGTTTCCTGCAACATCCTCTAACATGCTGTCATGTTCAGCCGACGCCGAGGGAGCCTCCTCGTGACGTCGCGCCTGGATGAGCTGTTCGACGGCCTCCCCAAGCGCCTCGGCGTCCAGGAGGTGGCCGAACTGCTCGACATGACGACGCAAGGGGTCTACAAGTGGATTCACTCGGGCACCATCCCGGCCTACAAACTAGGCGCGAGCTGGATCATTCTCCGCGACGAGCTCCGCGATGCGATTGCCTCGGGATCGAACCTCGCCCAGGAGATAGCGTCAGACCAACACGCCCAGGACGACGCCGAGGACCACGCGGACTGATGCCGCGACTCGGGTCGCTGATCGCAGCCGCTTGTCTCGCGCCGCTTCTTGCCGCGTGCAGCAGCACGCCCGAGCCCATGCCGAGCAACCCGGCCCCGAGTAGCCCGATCTCCATTCCGACCGGCCTCACGCCGGCCCCGACAGACGTGCCCGAGCAGCACGACGACGGATCAATCGGGACACCGATGCCGGGCTCCACACTCACCCTCGACGAAGCGTCGCGAGACAGCGCGATCGAGCGCGGCCAGACGGTGATGAGCCTGTTCGCCCGGCGCGCGGTCGACGCCACCCAGTGGCAGGCCGACCTCGCGCCGTACCTGACGCCGCAGGCCGCCCAGGCCTACCAGTACGTCGACCCGGCCAATGTGCCGCCAACTAAGATCACCGGCCCGGTGACCCTCACCCCCGCCTCGACACCGCTGGTCGCCCGAGTGAGCGTCCCCACCGACGCCGGGGTCTACCTGGTGATCATGGCCCGCACCGACGAGAGCCCGACGTGGCTCGCGGACCGGATCATGCCGCCCGAGGGTCAAGGAGACTCCTGATGAGCAGCGACGGCCAGTCCTCGGGGCTGCGCACGGTCGCGATCACTGCCCTGGTCATCCCCGCGCTCATCCTCGCCTTCCTATTCGGCATCGTGCTCATCTCCGACACGACCTCACAAGCAGCCTGCGGCCCCACCGGAACCGCGCTGACGGTTGACCCGGCGAGCGTGCCCGAAGGCCCGATCGCCGGCTACGACCACGAGCAGCTCGTCAACGCCGCTCACATCATGCTCGCGGCACAGAAGCTCGGTCTCAGCGCCCGAGACCAGCAAATCGGCGTCTCGACCGCGATGGGCGAGTCCAGCCTGCGCGTCCTGGACTACGGCGACGACGTAGGCCCGGACAGCCGCGGTCTGTTCCAGCAGCGCGACAACGGCGCGTGGGGCTCGTACTCCGACCGGATGGACCCGTTCATCTCGGCCACCAACTTCTTCCGAGTAGAGATGACCATCGCCGGCCGTGAGTCGATGGAACCCACGCTCGTGTCCAACGCCGTGCAGCGCAACGCCGACCCGTACCACTACACCCGGTTCTGGGAGCCGGCCGGAGCCGTCGTCACCGCCCTTGGCGGGGTTCAGCAGGCCACAACCCCGGCCGCCGACGCGGGAGCGGGCGGATCGGAGTACAGCCTCGGGCCCGTGCACCCCCAGACCGCGATCGTCGCCAACACGGTTGGACCCATGTTCGGCTTCGTCACCATCGGGGGCTACCGCGAATCCGCCCGCGACCCCAACGGGCACCCCAGCGGCCTCGCGCTGGACTTCATGACCAACGACATTCCCAACGGCAGAACGGCCGGTGACAACCTCGCCAAGTACCTCCAGGACCACGCGGCCGACCTCGGCGTGGACTACATCATCTGGCTACAGCGCATCTGGTCCACCGACCGCGCCGACGAGGGATGGCGGCCGATGGAGGACCGAGGCAGCCCCACGCAGAACCACATGGACCACGTCCACCTCAACCTCACCGGCAACGGGTCCAGCGCCCTCCCCGGGTGCGAGACCGGGCTCCCCGGAGAGGTGTCCCTGTCCGGGTGGGCACTCCCGGCGCAAGGGCCGCTGAACTCCGACTTCGGACCGCGCAGCTCCCCCGGCGGTATCGGCTCCACCTACCACCGAGGCATCGACCTCGGCGGCGGCGGCTGCTACGGCCCCATCTGGGCCGCGAACACGGGCCAGGTCGTGCGGGCAGGACCCGCCGGCGGCTACGGCAACCTCATCGAGATTGACCACGGCAGCGGTGTCCACACCCGCTACGGCCACATGTTCAACGACGGTCTGATCGCCAAGGTGGGCGATCACGTCACCGCCGGCCAGCAGATCGCCAAGGTCGGCACCACCGGCACCTCCACCGGATGCCACCTGCACTTCGAGGTGCTGGTAGACGGCCAGCAAGTAGACCCAGAAGCCTTCCTCGCCCAGGTCGGCGTCATCATCAAGTAGTAGGGAGATACCGATGCACAACATCGCCACCGTCAACCCCGATGGCACCGGCGTCGTCATCCTCGACGACCAGCCGCCGGCCCACGTCAGCACGAACAGCGTCGAGGAAGCCCGCCGTGCGCTCCTGGGCCTGGTCATCGACCACGCTCGCCGCACCGGCCAGCCCGTCGAGGTCATCGCCCGAGATCCCGACGCCGAGCACCGGTTCAGCGTGAACCCAGATGGCTCTGTGCAGCCCATCACCGCAGCCACTCCCCCGCTTACGCCTGCGCCGGTGTCGGTGCAGACTCCCGAGCCCGCCAACGGCACCGCCTCGCGGGTGCCTACACGCGCGAAGCCGACCACAGGGACCCGTGGCATGACGCACGGCGATGAGCCAGCCGTCACCACGCGCCGTGAGGCGCGTGAGCGGTCGTTCCTGACCGATGCGCGCCTCACCGCTCCCCCGCTCACCGGGTGGCAAGCGTTCCTTGCCCGGCTCGGGTTCAAGTCCGGCCCCACCGCCGAGGAAGTCGCCAAATGGGAGGATGAGCGAGCCATCTCCCAGCACTGGCCCGGCCCGCGCACCATCGCGGTCCTCAACGGCAAGGGCGGCGCGGGAAAGACGCCCGCCACTGCCCTCCTGTCGGCCATGTTCGCCCGAGCTGGCGGCTCAGGAGTCCTCGCGTGGGACAACAACGTGACCCGAGGCACCCTCGGCTGGCGCACCGAGAGCGGCACCCACAACGCAACCGTGCTCGACCTCATCCCCCGCACCGACGAGCTGCTCACACCAGGCGCACGAGCGGCCGACCTGGCCGCCGTCGTACACCACCAGACAATCGACAAGTACGACGTGCTGCGCTCCAACCCGCTCCTGCTCTCCACCGAACAGAAGCTCACCCCCGACCAGCTCGACGACGTGCACGCCGTAGCCGCCAAGTACTACCGGCTGATCTTCATGGACTCCGGCAACGACGAGGGCGACGCCCTGTGGCTACGGATGATCGACCATGCCGACCAGATCGTCGTGGCCACCTCCACCCGCCCGGACCACGCCGAAGCCGGACGGCTCCTGCTCAACGCTCTGGCCGACCGCGACGAGCACTCCGCCCGTCTCGCGGACCAGGCCGTCGTGCTCGTCTCCCAGGCCGACCGTGAGGAGGCCGACGCCTCCTCCATCGCCCGCGGCTTCGACGCCCTCGCCCGCGCCGTCGTCACCGTCCCCTACGACCCAGCCATGCGCCAACAGTGGCTCCGCGTCGACAACCTCGCCGCACCCACCCAGCGCGCCTACCTGCGCGCGGCAGCCGCCGTGGCAGCAGGCCTGTGATCACCGGTCACACCGGCAACACGCCGGTGAAGGCCAACTTCCCCCGATTCTGATACGAGGGTGTTTGGATGGGTCTATGCCGAGAGCAAGCAAGGGTGACAGAGACATCATGGTCACGCGCCCTGCCCGCGCGGTAGGCGACGAGGTGCGCCGCCGAGCGGACGTCATGGGCCTATCCATCAGCGAGTACATCGCGCGCACTCTCGCGCTCGACGTCGGGCTACCCGACCTCGCTCCACAAGTGCGTCTCGACGAGGAGCTGCCTATGACCGGCTGACCCCGGGCATGACGAAGGCTCCCGCGCGAACGGGAGCCCCTGCGTCTAGGTGAGAAGACCGAGCGCGAACTCGGTACCTCTCCGATCTGTAGCCAATCCCGTGCCAGGGAGGCGGCGTAGCCGCCAGGCGGTTGTGATACCAGCGATGGAGGTCGCTTTGTGGTGCCCACGATAGCACCTGCTTGCCCGGAGTCCAGTGGTTCGACGATCCGGGACGTGTCGCGCGTCGCAAACGACGACGCGCCAGAGACTCCCTTGCCGCGCGCGCGCCGGTACTACCGGCCCTGCACGGGCCCGCGTGACGTGCGCAGCACGATCGCCCGCTCTTGTCGGGGACGCGCCTGGCGGCCCGCAAACGGCCCTACGCTGCCCGCTACGGTGCCGGTGTGGTCTAGCGCCGCCCACTGGCTGGAAACGCTCGCAGCGGCCCTCAGGACGCCCCAGGGCGAAGAACTGCGCGCGGCCGCCAAGGTCAGCGCGGACACCCTCGTCGACGTCGCGGCCGTCGACGCACGCGCCGCCGACTCACGCACCGGTCGCGGCGTCACCACCGCCCACGAGACCGTGGCCAAGGCCCTCGGCTGCTCAGCCAAGACCGTGCAGCGCGCCAGGACCCTCCTAGAGGCACTGGGCTTCGCCTGCACTGTGGTCCCTGGCCGCTACCTGACCACGCAGGAGCGGGCGGCCGCGCGGGCGCACCACGGCGGGAATCAGCGCCGCATGGCCTCCGAACGCGCTCTGCTCGTACCTCGCTCACTATCGAATGTCCACCTACCCCGTTGGGGTTCTTTTACCTCTACTCTTCCGTCACGTAGTGACTTACCAAAGCGCGCTGACGCGCGCGCTGGGGCCGCTTCGCGGCAGGCAACGAAGAGGAAGATCCCTCGACGCTGCGCTGCGAGGCCACCGATCGGGGTGCAGCGCCTAGCCGCCGGCCTAGCCGAGCGACTCCCGTGGCTCGCCCGAGGCCACATCGGGTCGTTGTGCCGCACGCTGGTCGCCCTCGGCTTGGACGACACCGGGTGGAGCGCCCATGACGTGATCGACATGCTTGACCGCCGCAACATCACCCTCGGCCTGTACGAGCCCTACCAAGCCTCCCAGCGTGACCCGCTCGCGCTGTTTGCGCACCAGGTGCGCGCCGCGCTCGCAGACGTCGACGAGCCGCCGCGCCTGCGGCGCGGCCGCGAGGCGGCCGCCCGCGCGGCCGAGCGTGCCAGGGCACGAGCTGAGAGAGAAACGGAGGACGCGCGACTGGCGGCAGAGCGCAACGATCCAGTGATCCAGGCCCGGATCGCCGAGACCAAGCGTCGGATGCGCGAGCAGCTCGCGGCCGCCCGGCAGCAGGCCCGCTACCGGCGCTGACGCGCCGACCAGGAGGGCGGACCAAGACTTCGAGAGTGAAGGTCACCTCACGCCCTCCCCCTGACGTCCCACTCTGCGGCCACGGACCACCGCGTCAAGCGGCTACGCCGCCGGCTCCTCCGAGAACTTTCGGCACGCGCTCCGGTCGTTCCTCCCTCCGCCTATTTCGCGCCGAAACTTCTCTCCCCCACCGCCCTCCGGGTTGACCCGGCGGCCCTTATGCGGCCGCGACGGGGACAAACGTCAGGGGGCGGGACGAAAAAACGGTCAGCGGCCAAGGCCAAGAGCACGGGGCCGAGTCAGCCCGCCGTCGCACCTTTGGCCAACTAGACCAAGGACACCAGCCGTGAGCATCCAGCCTGACCTATTCGGAGACTACGACCGCGCCCAGGAGCAGGCCCAGCGATGGAGGCAGCCCGCGACCTGCCCCGCCTGCGGAACCCAGGAGCCCAGCGGCTACCTACTGCGCCAGAACCACGGAGCCGACCCCGACCAGCCCGGCATCTGCGGATTCCCGCCCGGAGAACACCCCAACTACGCCGCTATGTGCGTGGCTCAGTACCTCGTCAGGAACCACATCATCCACGCCACCCTCACCGGCGGGGCCGAGCAACTCACCCGAGACAAGGGGCGCGGCCGCCAGCTCGGCCTAGACGTCGACGCCATCGAGGCAGCAGCCCGCGAAGAATCACGCAAGAAAAGCACCTGACCTACTAGACAGCATTGACCAACTAGACTAGACTGACACTATCAACACGGCAGACCAACCGGGGACCTACCACCCCCACCACACCGAAGGAGCACCACCAATGAGCACCATCGACCACAAGGCCACCCGCCAGGCGATGACCGAGCAGGTCGCCGCATTCATCGCCAACCCCGCTGGATGGCCTGCCGCGATGGCGGCCCGCGCCCTGCGCCTGCGCTCGGGTCACCCGGCCTACTCCCCCAGCAACCACGCCCTGATCGTCTGCCAGCTCTGGGGACGGTTCGCGGGCGAAGGCCTCAGCGACGAAGACGCGTTCGATGTCGCGATCCGCGCCGCCGCCGAGGAGATCGCCCCCCGCTACGTGTGGAGCAAGCGCGGATACGCCCCCACCGGTGGCGCGCTGGCCGTGTGGTCGCGGCCCGTGCCGATGTGGATCGAGCCCACCACCGGAAAGAAGGCCACCAAGGACACTCCCGGAGCCGAAGAGCGCCGCGTGTTCCGCATCGAGCAGACCTACCGCGCCGCCGACGTGATCAACCAGGACGGCCAGACCGGCGCGGCCGCGTTCGCCGCCCCCGAGCTGCCCGAGGGCGAAGCCCGCCAGGTGTTCGAGCGGCTCGCCGCGTGGATCACCGGCCAGGGCTGGAGCGTTGAGCGCAGCGGCCGCGACATGGCCGAGGGCGGCTACACCGTGCACGCAACCCGCCAAATCGTCGTGCATGGCGGCCTGGCCGGATGGGCGGCCGTCGAGACCCTCGCCCACGAGGTCGCACACGCCCTGTTGCACGGAGCCGAGGACGAGCGGCCCTACGCCGGACAGCACCGAGGCGACATGGAAGCCGAGGCCGAGGCGGTCGCGTTCGGCCTGCTGACCGCGTTTGGTCAGGGCGAGCTGGCCCGAGGATCGGCCCGCTACGCGGCCGAGTGGACTCGCAACCCCGAGCGCGTCGCCGTAGCCTACGAGCGGTCATGCCACGTGCTCGACGCCGTGGCCGCCGTCGCATTCGGAGCCGAAGACGTCACCCTCACCCGGTCCGCCAAGGCCGACAAGGCCCAAGCCAAGGCCGACAACAAGGCCCTAGCCGCCGCGCTGCGCGAGGCCGGCCTAGAGCCCAAGGGCGAGGCCTGGCGACGCGCCAAGGCAGGCGAGCCCATCGAGGCGATCGCCGCCGAGCTGCTTGCAGCCGCCTAAGGGGCGAGGAACCGAGCCGGGGCGAGTCCCCGGCTCGGTTCATGTCTCCCCAGGCCTTGACCAGCCAGACCACACAGACCAACAGGCCTCGCACTCGTGATCGAGCGCGAGGCCCAAGGGTCAGTAGGCAGGTGGGGCTCGTCGATCTGCCCGCTCACCACTCCCCCGCCCCCTGCGCCGCCATTGTCGCGCCGGTCCCGGTGCGGTCAAGGGCGCTGCGCGTCGCTACGCGATGGCCTACGGCCACCCTGGACAGCACCGGGCCCGGCGTCATACTCGGCAGCTAAGAGGGGACGGGGGGAGAAGGGGCCGAAGACACGAGACGAACAGAAAATCACCAGAACTACTAGACAGCATTGACCAACTAGACTAAACTGACACTATCAACACGGCAGACCAACCGGGGACCTACCACCCCCACCACACCGAGGAGGACGCCATGACCTGGAACCCGAACATCAGCACCGAACGACGCGAAGCGATCGGCCGAGCAGGCCGAGCCGTGGTCCGCCTAGCAGTGGACCCCGAGGCCAGGGAGTCCGCCCACCGCCAGAACGTCATCGTCAACGACGTACGAGCGTTCACCGACCGCGAGGCGTGGGACGCCGTGGCCGCCCTAGAGGACATGGTGCTCAGCCGTGGCCTGGTCACCGCCCAGCAGGTCGAGGCCGAACGGCGCGCGGCCGCCGTGGCTGTACTCATGGGCGAGGAGGTGGCCCGGTGATGTACGCAGGCGACGAGGACCTCAGCCACGAGCAGCAGCACCCCGAGCTGTACGACGGCGACAGCGACCCCCTCGACGACCCGGGCGAGGAGTGCGGAGCCGAGCCGGGGGAGGAGTGCCGGCCATGGTGCACCGGCCCAGCCAGCGAGTAGCACCCGCGAAAACCGTCCCCCCGGCAACACCACAAGGGCGAACCGAGGGGACGGCATCAACACGGCGACCGGTTACCACGCCGGACGCACCCCACCAGTCTACGATCACCAGAAGGACAACGGAGATGGACCAGCAGCAGACCACCCCGACCCTGGCCCAGGTGATGGGCACCCTCGACGAGCTGGCGGCCGCCGCCCGGGCCGCGGACGCCGACCGCTACCGCGCCGCCGTGCGCCTGGCCCAGCGCCAGCAGATCACCGAGGAGCAGCAGCGCGACGCCTACCACTGGGGCCGCCAAGGCGCGGCCCGCACCTTCGACTGGCGAGGGGAGTAGATCGACCAAGGAAACAAGCCGAACCACCTAGACAACATTGACCAACTAGACTAGACTGACACCATCAACACGGCGGACCAACCGCCCAACCACAAGGAGCACCCACCGTGAGCACCATCACCTTCGCCGGGAACCTGGCCGCCGACCCCGAGCTGCGATTCACCCCCAGCGGCCGCGGTGTCGCCCGCTTCACCGTCATCGAGAACCGCCGCCGGCGTACCGAGGACGGGCAGGGCTGGGAGGACGCCGAGCCCAACGTGTTCCGCGTCCAGGTCTGGGGATCGGTCGCTGAGAACGTCGTCGAGTCGTGCGGCAAGGGCGACCGCCTACACGTCACCGGCAGCATCGTGACCGACCGGTGGGCGGACAAGGAGACGCGCGAGGACCGCACCGCGCAGCACGTCAAGGCCGACGA
The DNA here is from genome assembly GCA_002384765.1 of Demequinaceae bacterium UBA4004. The sequence goes on along the minus strand of DGBM01000202.1, from coordinate 11,056 downwards.
GGTGTCGTTCAGCCTGCGCTACCACACCGTACGAGCCACCAAGGCGACCCGGAACAACACCCAGGCCCACGAGGCCGACGACCGCGAGGGCTGAGGCGTGGGCGACGGGGCGGGGGAGAGGCCTGACGGCCACCCCGCCCCGCAGCCATGAGAGCAAGGAGGAAGCAGCTATGCGGCACCACACCGAGGAGACCCGAGCATGACCGTTTACGCCGTCGCCCTGTCCAAGGGCGGGAGCACCAAGACCACTACCGCCGCCGAGCTCGTCGCAGCCCTCGCCCGGCGCGGCCGGCGCGTGCTGGCGATCGACCTCGACCAACAGGGCAACCTGACCACCAGGCTCGGAGTCACCGACGACACCGAGGTGTCAGCCGTCGCCGCCGACGTGCTCACCGCCGAAGCCTCCGCACCCGAGGCCGCCATCGACGCCCCCAGCGTGCCCGGTGCGAGCGTGCTCGCCGGAACCCACGACCTGGCCAGCCTCGACCACCGGCCCGAGGTGATCACCGCGCTGCGCGACCACCTGCCCGAAGTGGCGGGGCAGTGGGACGACGTGGTGATCGACACCCCGCCGGCCCTCGGCCTGGTCACCCTGGCAGCCCTGGCGGCCGCCGACGTCGTGGTGGCTGCCGTGGCGTGCGAGACCGAGGCCTACGACCAGCTCGACCGGCTCGTGGAGGTGATCGCCCAGCGGATCGCCCCGAGGATGAAGCCCGGCCAGCGCGTGCACTGGATCGTGCCCACCCGCTACGACGGCCGGCGGCTGCTCGACCGCGACGTGGTGGACATGCTCACCGAGCAGCACCCCGGCCGGGTGACCACCCCCGTCCGGGAAGCCGTGGCCGCGCGAGACGCCTACACCAGCGGAATGCCCGTCTCGGTGTTCGCCCCCGGCTCACCGATCGCCGCGGACTACGCCGCCGCCCTCGCCCCGATCATCGGCACTCCCGAGCCCGCCGCCCAGGTGAGCACGCCACGCCTCCGCCTGACCACATCGACCAACCAGACCAAGGAGACACGATGACCCGCCGCAGCCTGCGCGACCGCAACCGCGCCGCGATCGCCCTCGACCCCACGGCCGAGCCGCGCAGCTCGGCACAGCCCAACGCCCCGCGGCCCGGCGACGAGACCGTGCCCGCACCGCAGAAGGACACCAGCGCCACCGCGAAGGGCAGCACAACCAAGAAGCTGGCCGCCGTCCGCAAGGCCGCCACGGCGGCCGCCAGCGACACCGCACGGCTCGGCATCTACCTCACCCCTCAGGAGTTTGAGGACGCCAAGGCCGCCTACCTGGCCGACTGGACCAACGGGGGAGAGGCCGACACGTTCGCCCGCTGGATCGCGGCCGCGATCGAGACCTACGCCGCGCGCACCCCTAAGCAGCGCGCGACCGCGCAGCCCCGGGGGCGCGCCGACGAGCGCACCGGCTCGACCCGATCGTTCTCCATCCCGACCGACACCGTGGCCCGGATGCGCGCCGCGATCAACGCCGACCAGCAGGCCGGCCGCTGGCCCAGCGACAGCGCATGGTGCAGCGAGGCGATCGCCGCCGCCGTCGACGCCGCACGCACCAAGAACGACGGTTCGCTGCCCACACCGCCCCCGCGTCTGCCCAACCGGCTCGTGCGATAACCCATGTCAGACCACGCTGACAGCATTGACCAACTCGACACGGCAGACAGGGGACACACGCCATGACCGACCACCAGCCCGAACCCGGCACAGACCCGGCCGAGGCGTACGCCACCGAGTACCGAAGACTGTGGGATGCGACCGTGGGCACCCTCACCGCCGCCGTCCAGCTCGACCACCCGCAGCACGGACCGGTCGACTTCTCCGACTTCCTCGCCTCAGCGCTCGGAGCCGTCGCCGCGAACGTCGGCAGCGCGTACAGGATGACCGCTGGCCGGCCCGGCTCGTGGGAGTCCGACGCCCTCGGGCAACTCGTCGGCGGCACCGTGGGCTACGACGCCGACGCCGTGGAGCTGGCACCAAGGCGCACCCTGCCGGTGCTCGTGCCGCTCAACGTCGCCCAGCTCGTCACCGAGGCCTACCAGGACGCCACCCCGGAGCAGCGCGAAACGATGCTGCCGCACGTAGACGACCCCGCCCAGGTGCTCTACAGCGCGGGGGAGGAGTGGAGCACACAGCACCCAGCACCGGCCGAAGGAGCGCCCGCCGAAGAGTGGGATGCCTACAACGCGGCTGTCGACGCCCAGGCAGCGCAGGAAGAGGCGGCCGAGGAACTGCTCCACGCACGCTATGCAGACACCTTCCAGGCCTACGCCGAAGCCTTCACCGCGGCCGTACTCGACACGGCGCGGGCCATCGGGCTCACCGTCGCCGTCGAGGTCAAGGCCGAGACCAACCCCGAAGCGACATGGTGGGACCGCACCGACACGATCAACCCCACCGACGATGACGCCAGCGACGCACTCGCATGGCACCTCTGGGCCGCAGCACGCGACCGCGTGCCGCTTCCGCGTGCCCTCGTCGAGATCCCGCCCAGGACCGGCGAGTGAGCATGGCGACGACGCGCTCACCTGCCGGATGGCCAGGCTCTCGACCCCACGAGACCACGAACAGGGGAACCCACGATCCACGAAGGAGGAGCGGTGAACGCCACCCAAACGCGACCGGGAACGAGCTGGATCGTGACCGGGGGAGGGCTAGCCCTTGTCGGGCTGGCCATCATCCTGTGGCCCGAGCCCGGGCTGACACCGCACCCGCTGCCCTTCCCGCCCTCGTCGTCGACGAGGCCCATCGCGGGCTACGCCGTGTTCGGCTACCCGCTGCTGGCTTTGGGCTTGATCATCGCCCTGGCAGATGTCGTTCGCGCGGTTGTCGCCGCCGCGCGATCACCCCGCCGCTAGACGCCGGTCCGGTACGAGCCGGAGCGCCACAGGTGGCCGCTCCGGGGGTTCCAGAGCCAGTGCGGAAGAATGACGAGCGTGAGGCTGCACCGTCGCCCGAGGTGACCGCGGTGCGAGAGAGGACTAGATGGACACCGTGGACGACATGACGGAGCTTGAGTCGCTGCCCGTTGAGCAGCTCGTTGAACTGATTCGGGAGAAGACCGGCGCCGGCGTCAACCTGTCATTCCCCGGGAAGATGCTTGCCCGGCAGTTGGGACGCAGGGTCCGCCCGCGCACGATGCGTACCGTCAAGGCTCACAGCGCCGGCGACGAGGAGGCCAGCGCGAAGAACCTGCTGATTGAGGGCGACAACCTGCAGGCGCTGGCATCGCTGTACCGCGAGAAGGGACAGGTGGATCTGATTCTGACCGATCCGCCGTACAACACAGGGGGCGACTTCCGGTACAACGACAAGTGGGACAAGGACCCCAACGACCCGGACCTTGGCGAGTTCGTGGGCAGCGACGACCCTGCGCGCCACACCAAGTGGATGAAGTTCATGTACCCCCGCCTCCAGATGATGAAGGCGATGCTCAAGCCCGGTGGCGTGCTGGCGATCTGCATCGACAGCAGGGAACTGTTCCACCTGGGCCAGATGCTCGATGAACTGTTCGGCGAGGACAATCGGCTCGCGATCATCAACTGGCAGAAGAGCTACTCGCCGCGTTCCGACAACCGTCACGTCTCAACTGCCACCGAGTATGTCCTTGTGTACGCCAGGAACGAGCGGCTGGCGAAGACGGGACTCGAACCGCGCACGGAAAGCATGGATGCGCGGTATCAGACGCGGGACGGTGACTCCAGGCTGTGGAAGTCGGGCGACTTCTCGGGCCCGAAAGCGCTGACCCATCAGGGCATGGTGTACGGCATCCAGTCACCCTTTACCGGTGAGGTGCACTACCCGCCGTCTGGTAAGTGCTGGCGATCGCCTCAGCGGGATGCGCTGGGCTGGCTGGGCGACTGGGGCGTCCAGTATGAAGCGCGAGACATGGACGACGCAGCGATCCGCGCGGCGATCATCGGCGTGAAGCCGACGGAAGTTCGCAAGGTGAAGGCGCTGATGGTCAAGGAGGACTTGAGCAAGGCGCGGAGGGCCGCAGAGGCGCGACTCGCCGAGGGCCCGTGGCCGCAGGTCTACTTCGGAGTCAAGGGCACTGGACGCCCAGCGATGAAGCGCTACCTCGAAGACGTCAAGCAGGGGCGCGTGCCCATGACGTACTGGGCCGACGAGGACATGGACGATCCCGAAGTGCTGGGCAGCGTGTCGTGGGACCACGAAGAGTCCGGGCACAGTCAGACGGGTGTCGATGAGCTGACGGCGATCGTGGGTGCCGGTCACGGCTTTGAGACCGTAAAGCCGATGAAGTTGATGACCAAGATCATCCAAATCTGGTGCCCGCCGAACGGCACCGTTCTCGACCTGTTCGCGGGGTCGGGCACGACTGGGCACGCAGTGCTGAAACTGAACCACGACCAGGGCGCGGACCGTCGCTTCGTCCTGGTGGAGCAGGGGCGACCCGAGAACGGTGACTCCTACGCGAAGACACTCACCGTGGACCGGCTGAAGCGGGTAATCGACGGTAGATGGGCCGACAAGAAGTCACACGCGGCACTCGGTGGTGGCTTCACGTTCAAGACCTTGGAGAAGAGGGTCGACGCCAAGACCCTGCTCATGATGGAGCGCGACGAGATGATCGACACGGTCATCGCGTCCCACTCGTCGACGGGCACTAGGCGCGGCCCGGTACTGATCCCCGTTCCGGACGAGGCGGCGTACACCTACCTCGTGGCTCGCAACGCCAACAACGAGGGCATCTACCTCGTCTGGCACGGCGCCGGCTCCAACACAGACCTCACAGAGCAGGTTTACGAGGCCATCACCGAGGAGGCCGACGCCGCCGGACTCGCCCCGACCTACCACGTGTACAGCCGCCGCAACCTCATAGTGACCGACGACGTGGTGTGGTATCAGATTCCCGACCGCATCCTGTCCGACTTCGGCCTCGATGTCCGCACCGAGTCGTTCATCGAGGAGAGCTGACGTGGCACTTGAGCTGTTCCAGTTCCAGCAGCAGGCGGCCTCGCAAATCGCCGATCGGTTCATCGACTACCACGGCGACCCGATCCCCTACGGCCGTGGGGCCAAGCGGCGTGACGTACCGTTCTACCAGGCGCTCTCGTCTATCACTGGATCGGGGAAGACCGCCATCCTCGCGCAGGCCGTGAGCGAGATGGTGGCCCTGATGGAGGTGCCGCCAGTCGTCCTGTGGCTCTCCAAGGGCAAGGTGGTTGTCCAGCAGACGTACGCCAACCTTGCCGACGGTGGGAAGTACAAGCACCTGCTACCCGACACCACGGTGAGGCTGCTCAGTGAGTATGATCCCGCGGACGTGGCTAACGCCAAGGAGTCGCTGCTGTACTTCGCCACGGTCGGCACGTTCAACCAGCGCGACCGCGAAAAGAGCAACCTGAAGATATTCGCCGCCGACACCGACACCATCGAGTCGACGCGATGGGAGGCACTGAAAGGCCGACAGACGGCCGAAGGAGTGCGGCGACCGCTGATCGTCGTCTACGACGAGGCGCAGAACTTGAGCGACCAGCAGACCACCCTCTTGTTGGAGCAGCACCCGGCCGTGTTCCTACTCGCCAGCGCTACGCTGCGCTTCCCGGCGCAGTTCGCCTCCGAGGTCATCGAGCCGCTGCGCGCACAGGGCGACTACGCCACCGAGGACCTCATCACGACGGTGCCGTCGGCAACGGTGGTGGCATCGGGCCTGGTGAAGGGGATTATCGCCCTGGATGGCCTGAACGCTCCGATGCAAGAGACGGTCAGCGAGATGCTGGCAGACCTGCGCGAGGCCGAATCGGCCGCGAAGGCAGAGGGGCTTGCCTTCCTGCCGAAGGCAATCTACGTCTGCAACACCAACATGGTTGCCGACGACGCAGGCATGAGCGATGACCCGAAGCAGGTGTTCGACCAGCGGCAGGCGCCGCCCATCCTGATCTGGCGCTATCTGACTGAGCAGTGCGGTATCCCAGCCGAGGAGGTGGCGGTCTACGCCGATCTGAAGACCCACAAGGACTTCCCGTTGCCACTGGAGTTCAACCTGTTCACGGGCGGCGACACCGACTACGAGTCGTTCGTCGCCGGCGACTATCGGCACATCATCTTCAATCAGACCCTCCAGGAGGGCTGGGATGACCCGAGCGTCTACTTCGCCTACGTCGACAAGAGCATGGACTCCACGGTGCGGATCGCCCAGGTCATCGGGCGGGTGCTGCGCCAGCCGGGGGCGACTCACTACCAGGCCGATCGGCTCAACACCGCGCACTTCTACGTGCGCGTTGATCGCAACGACGCGTTCTCCCAGGTGGTCGAGGACGTCCGAAATGGCCTGGGTGGGAACGCACCCGAGGTGCGCATCCTGACCTCCCCTCCGGGCACGGAGGAGCCGAAGAGCCTGGAGCCCAAGGAGACCCGCTCCGTCCCTCGGACGGCCATTGACAACACGGCGGCCGCGGAGCCGGTCGAAAGGGTCCTAGCGAAGGTTCACGACTACACCGGCGACACCGTCAACACCAGGGGCGAGGGTCGTCGCCGCACCGTTCAGCAGTCGATCGGCTCGAACCAGACACATGACACCGACTGGGTCGAGTTCGAGCAGCCCAACCGGGTCAATGCCAGGTGGGTCTTTCGGCGCGAGGTGTCCCGCCGGTACCGGCCGGCGCTGACGGTCATAGACACCGACGGCGCGAAGTTCGACGCCAAGGTGGGCGTCGGGAGCAGCGCTTACCAGAGTCTGGCCGACACCGCTGCCGAGGCGGTCGACGAATACCTGCGGCACGCGGTCATCAAGCAGCTGAAGCCCAGGCCCTACGAAGTCGGCAGCACGCTGGTCAGGGTGTCGAGTATGGAGACTTTTAGTAACTCGCTGCACGACGGCTACGACGGCCTCAACGAGCTGGAGTTGAAGTTCGCCCGGGCCCTCGACGAAACGGGGCTCACATGGGCCCGTAACCGGTCGCAGACGGGCTACAGGATTCCTCTCGTCACATTGGGCCAGACCGTGTGGTTCTTTCCCGACTTCATCGTGTGGGCCGGCACGAAGGTTCTATGTGTCGACACGAAGGCCTCGTTCATCATCGAGCCGGAGGCCCGGCGCAAGTTGCTGGCTGTCGAGCCCCACACGGATGTCCCCACGACCATCGAGGTCAAACTGGTCACCACGGGCACGTGGAAGACCGACGGGACGCAGGACAGCAAGGACGGCTACTCCATCTGGGCACTGGGCAGCGGACAGTCGCTGCGGGCCCTTCCGTTTGCCGACCTGGAGTCGCTGGCCAAGTCCTTCGTGCCGTAAACCTTTGGTCAAAACGTGTCTGCCGGTCAGCGAGCGGGCCGCTGCTCCGAACAAATCGGTGCTACCCGCCGCCATCCCTTGCTGGTCCCGGGGGCGAATGACTGGCGGGCGTCGTCCGTAAACGAACGTTTGTCGTCGAGCACCGTGACGTCGACGCGCCACTCGGCAGGACGCGGGCCGCTCTCGACCGGAACCCGCGACCGAAACAAGGTTCGACCGAAACGCCGCTAGACCGTTATCGGTCGAACCGGTAGAATGGGCACTGACCGATCCAACCGAGGAGGACGTCATGACCCAGGCAGCGCGCATCACGTCGCCGTCGACGACCGAGGCGGAGCGGGCTCGCCAGGTCGAGGAGGCCGTGCACAGCGTGCAGATGGAAGGCCTCGACCTCGCGCCGGCTGACGCGGCCGACGCGGCCGAGTACGTCGCCGGGCGGATCACCCTCGACGAGTACGGCCGCCGGACCCGTGTCCGCTACGGCGTGCCCGAGGACCAGCGGGGGAGTGCAGCCCCGGCCCGCAAGACGGCCACGCAACGCGGGTGATGAGCGAGAGCGTCGACCCGTACACCGACCCCGAGACGGGCATCCTTCGCAACCGGATCGGTGCCCGCACCCAAGCCGCCCTCGACCAGGCTGAGGGCGGCTTGTCTGTGCATCGGCTCGTCGAACTGGCCGACCGCTACCCGGTGGCCCCGTCCGGCGACCTCGACGAGCTGCGAGGCATCCACCGACACCTTTTCCAAGACCTCTACGAGTGGGCCGGACGAACCCGGACCGTCGACATACGCAAGCCCGGCGGTCAGCCGTTCCTTCCCGCGTCCCGGATCGAGGTTGGCACCCGGTTCGTGTTCGACGAACTGCGGGCCGACAACCACCTGCGCAGCATGAGCCGGCCGAAGTTCATCGAGCGCCTGGCGCACCACTACGACGCCCTCAACTACGGCCACCCGTTCCGTGAGGGCAACGGCCGCGCGCAGCGAGTGTTCTGGTCTCGGGTGGCCCGTGATGCCGGGTGGCACCTGGACTGGCGGCGAGTCTCGGCCGAACGCAACAACGAGGCATCCCGAGCCGCGATGGAACGCTCAGACCTTCGGCCGCTGCGCGAGATGTTCGACGCGATCACCACAGCGCGACGACCAAGGGAGAGAGGCACCCCTCGGGCTGCTCTGGACGCCGCCCGCCTCGCGTTCGGCGTGCCCGCGACCGAGGCAACCAGGACCACTCCCACCACATTCGAGGCAGGAACGCGCAGACTGCCGCCGGGGCGCATGAGCGACCGGTCACCAGGGATCGGAGATTGACCCATGAGCACCCTCGTCGGCTACGCGCGAGTGAGCACACACGAGCAGGACACCGCCACCCAGGAGCGCGCGCTGCGCGCGGCCGGAGCGGTCCGCGTGTTCGTCGATCACGCCATCTCCTCGCGGCGAGCTGACCGGCCGCAGTGGCTCGCCTGCCTGGACTACCTACGACCGGGGGACACGTTGCTCGTGTGGCGGCTCGACCGGCTCGCGGGCACGCAGACGCTCGCGATCGAGACGATCAACGACCTGCACGAGCGAGGCGTGCAGATCAAGAGCTTGACCGAGCCCGATATCGACACCACAACGCCGATGGGACGCGCCCTGTTCGGGATCGTCGCGGTGTTCGCTCAGCTCAGGGTGGACACGATCCGGGAGAACACCAGGGCAGGTCTGGCGCGTGCTCGTGCTGAGGGACGGGTCGGCGGCAGGCCAACTGTGATGACGCCCGCTCGGGTACGTGAGGCGGTGCGGATGCGTGCCGATGGACAGAGCCTCGACGCGATCGCTGAGACGTTGGGCGTGGGCCGCTCGTCGGTCTCACGTGCACTCGACCGGTTGGACGACCACGCCGCCGAGACGGCCCAGGTTGGTACCTCCGCCGGGACGTGAGCGTCACCAGCTCGGCCGTGCACTGCGCACGGGTGTTGGGCCAGGCCCTTCCTTCCCCCTGACCCGATAAAGGCCAAAATACGACGGCCGCCGGCCGGTCAACCCGGAGGGCTCGGAGGAGCAAAGTCTCGGCGCGAAATAAGCGGAGGGAGGAACGACCGGAGCGCGTGTCGAGAGTTTGCGGGGGAGAGGCCCACGTAGTGGGCTTGACAGGGTGGTGGCCGTCGTAACGATCGAGGCCGAGGGTCAGGTGGCAGGAGAATCGTCCGCCGCGTCAGCGGCAGCCGGTTGCGACCTGTTCGCAGCTTCGGACGGGGAGGACTTGCGCGCCGCCGGACGGCGGCGCACCCGCTGCTTCTTGTCGGGTTCATCGAGGCCAAGCTTGCGCAGCTCATCGGCTGACCAGCCATCGGAGAGCGCGGCGCGGTACGCCTTGACGTCGACTGCCTCAGCGGCCGCAAGCTGCTCGCGCAGCTCATTAAGTGACTGCCGCGCGGTGACCAGCTCGCGCACGGAGTTGATGCGGCTGTCCAGCAGCTTGCGTGCCTTGGTTTCGGTGGTTTGTGCGTCCAGTGTGCATATTGCGCTGGGTGAGAGCCGGTGTTCTGTTGTGGGGTGAGCCAGTGTTCCGTTGACGGCTGAGCCATGGTGACGCCGCGGTCGGCCGCGGTTTCGCGTGTGGGACGTTCGTCGGGTCCGTGCCGTTGGGGCACGGTCGTGACGAGAGGGGTCGCCTTCGATGGTCGACTACAAGAGGATTCTTCAGCTTCGTGCTGAGGGGGTGAGCCAGCGCGGGATCGCTGACGCGTTGGGGTGTTCACGTAACACGGTGGCGGGGGTGTTCACGGCGGCGGACTCGGCTGGTGTCGGGTTCGGGCAGGTGGCGGACCTCGGGGCTGAGGAGGTCCGCCACCTGTTGCTCCCGGAGCCGGTGAGGCCGGACTCTGGGCGGGCTGCACCAGATTTCGAGTATGTGCACCGGGAGCTGGGTCGGCCGTCGGTGACATTGCTGGTGTTGTGGAACGAGTACGTGGCGAAGTGCCGCTCGACGGGCGAGGTGCCGTATCAGTATTCGTTCTTCAACGAACAGTACCGCCGCTGGATTAAGTCGACGGGGGCGTCGATGCGGATCCAGCGCAGCCCCGGGGAGTCGGTCGAGGTCGACTGGGCCGGGGACCCGATGTGGTTCGCTGATCCGCTGAGCGGGACCCCGACCCAGGCGTGGGTGTTCGTGGCGGCGTTGTCGTTCAGCGCCTACACGTATGTGGAGGCGTTCACCGATATGACGCTGTCGTCGTGGATCGAGGGCCACGTGCATGCGTTCGAGCAGTTCGGGGGCGTGGGTCGTCTGCTGGTGCCTGACAACCTCCGCACGGGTGTGTCGCGGGCGGACCGGTATGAGCCGGCGTTGAACCCGGCCTACGCCCAGTTGGCGGAGCATTACGGCACCGCGATCATCCCGGCCCGCGTGAAGCGTCCCCGCGACAAGGCAGTGGTCGAAGGCAGTGTCCGGTTCGTCGCAGGTCAGGTCGCCGCGATACTGCGTGATCGCCAGTTCATCGGGTTGGCGGAGCTGAACGAGGCCATCTTCGACGAGGTCGCCGCGATCAACGCCCGCCCGTTCCAGAAACGGGAGGACTCCCGGGTGGTGGTGTTCGAACGCGACGAGAAGCCGCTCCTGATGCCGCTGCCGCCGATCGGATTCGAGCTGGCCGATCTCCGCAAGGCGAAAGTGGGGCCGAACTATCACGTCCAGGTCGACCGGAACTTCTACTCGGTCCCCGCGAGGCTGATCGGTGAATCGCTGGATGTCCGGGTCACCTCCAGCATCGTGGAGTGAGTATGTCAACCCGACTTGGC
>DGBM01000175.1:2238-13104 GCA_002384765.1 Demequinaceae bacterium UBA4004 | reverse complement strand
GATGACCGAGTAGGCGTACTCCAGAAACGACGCCTCCATCTCGGCGCTCACGTCAATATCGACGATCTGGGCCTCGGACTCGGGCATGCATCACTCCGTTCAGGATGGGGACTCACGGCATTGTCTCGCGCGAAGCGGCGGGCGGTTAGCCACGCCACGCGAGCAGGTGACACAATGCGAGGCATGTCGACATCCCTCGCCCGGGCCGTCGTGGGGGCCGGGTACTACCCTGCCTTGGCCAACCACGTCCTCAAGAATGCCATCGGTGAGGAGGAGGTCCGCGGCCACTTTGTGCACGCCGAGACCACCTTTGACACGTCCGAGGTGCGTCGTCACATGACCGTGCTGGTGCTGACCGACTCACGGCTGATCCGCGTGCACATCGACGATGGTGCGGGACCGGAAAGCGGCGGTGTACCGGCGGCATCGGCAACAGTGGAAAGCGCCCCGTTGCGCGTGGTGACCTCCGTTGCGCTCACCCACGTGGTGGTCGAGCCCGAATCCTTCCGGGAGGGCGACGTTCCGAGTGAACTGGTGCTCGCCGTCGGCTGGGGCATCCACTCGCGCGTGGACCTGGAACCCGCCACGTGCGGCGACGAATCTTGCGACGCAGACCACGGCTACACGGGAGACATCACCGGTGACGACACCCTGGCGCGCGTCAGCGTCATCGCCGATGGCGCGAAGACGGTGCGCGCGCTTGAGGACTTTACGAAGACCCTTCAGCGCGCGGCGGGCCACTAGCAGTGGATCCCCGCGAGCGCCTCGCGGCGGCTGGCCTGGAACTGCCCGACTACGGCGGCCACGAGCTCGGGGCCGTGCTTTCGGGGGCGCTTGCCGCGATCGGCGCCGGTCACGCTGTCAAGCATCGGGATGCGGAGGCCGACCTGGTGCGGTTGGCGATCCCCACGGCGCGCCACGTTGTCGTGGTGCTCTTGGATGGCCTCGGACACCTGGCACTGGAGGCGCGCAAGGGGCACGCGCCGTTCTTGCGCAGCATCGAATCGGCCGTGGTGACGGCGGGCTTTCCCACCACCACGGCAGCCTCCCTGGCGCTCTTTGGCACGGGGCTCCCTGCCGGCCGCACCGGAATGTCGGGCTACACCGCTCGCAATCCGCGCACCGGTGAACTGGCGAACCTGATCTCGTGGGAGGGTGCATACCGAGCGGAAGAGTGGCAACCGATGCCGTCGCTCCTTGCCGAGGCGGACCGGGAAGGTTTCACCGTCACCACGCTGGGGAAGCGGACCTTTGGCGGTTCCGGTCTCACCCACGCCGTATTACGCGGCGGACAGTTCATCGGAGCCGAACACCTGGCGGACCGCATCGACGTCGCCCTCGGCGTCGCACAGCGGCCGGGCGTGTCGTATTGCTACTGGGGCGAGATTGACGCCGAGGGTCATCGCTATGGGTGGCAGTCGGATCAGTGGGTTGCGGCGCTCGAGGATGCCGACCGCGAGTTGCGTCGACTCGCGGACGGTCTTCCCCGGGATTCCGTGATGGTGGTGACCGCCGATCACGGCATGGTGGACGTTTCAGGAGCTCCCCGCTGGGATGTGGGCTTGACGCCTGCCCTAGCCCAAGACGTCGAACTGGTTGCGGGGGAGCCGCGGGCTCTGCATCTGCATGTAGACGAGTCGGACGTCGCCGCCGTGGCGGAACGATGGCAGTCAGTCCTTGGCGATTTCGGCGTGGTGCTGACGCGTCAGGAGGCCGAGGTGGCCGGACTGTTTGGCCCCATCTCGCTCGAGGCGAGAGATCGCATTGGCGACATCGTCGTGGCCATGGCCGGGCGTGCCACGGTTGTGGACTCGCGTGTGCAAAGGAGTCAGTCCATGGCGCTGATCGGGATGCACGGCTCTCTCACGCCAGAGGAGTTGCGCATACCGCTGCTCATTGCCGCGGGAAACTGACGGCGGCGAGCCACATGACGCGAGGCTCTCGTTGGAGAGCTCCCGGGTCAGTCGTTCTTGGACCCAAACACGATCTCGTCCCAGCTGGGCACGGACGCCCGGCCCTTGCGAGGCCGCTTGTCGGCCCCTTCGACGGGCGTCTCCGGCGTGCTGGCGGGGGAGTCGAGGTGAGCGGGCGCTGGTGCCGCCGGGCGGGCGCTGCCGGCAGGGTGGGGCATTGACGTGGAGCGGTCGGATGCTCCGCCTCGCGCTGGACCGAAGCCTTCGAACGCGTCGTCGTCATCGTCCTCAATCTCAAGCGGTTCGCGTGTGCCCCTGCGGCTCGCCAGGTCCTCGAGCAGAGCGTCGGTGGTGTCGCGATCCGCCTCCTGGTCGACCGCGGCGGGCCCCGCCGCGGTGGGACTGGCCGGGCGATGCGGATGCAAGGGGATGGGGCCGGATTCCGCGCGCACCGCGCTCAGGTGGCGACGGGGGACCGGCGCATCCAACAGTTCCGTCTCGGTGAGCCACGTGGACTCGTCGTCTTCGGCGGTAAGTGCCTTGGCCACGTGATCGAAGCTCCACAGCGCTCGGACCGATCGTCCATCGACTCGATAGTCGGCGGCAACCTTCCAGGGCTCATCAATCTCTCGCCACGCATCCCACGCGACGGCCTCCGGGTCGAGCCCGCGCCCCGCAAGGCGATCGCCCACCAGGTCTCCCAAGGTCGGCGCCGTCGTGTCGCGGCCAATGCGCGTGGTCCGGGCCATCTGCACGATGTACGCGCGCTCCGCCAAGACGGGCGGCTCGAACTTGGCGATCGCGTCTACGGGTTCGCCCGTGAGTTCAGCCAGTTCGGTGGCGTTGAGACCGGCTCGGATGCGTTGCTGGATCTCTCGCGGGCTGAGGCGCGTCGCGGGAGCATCCTCGTCGCGTCGCATGACGCGCGCATGGCGGACGAGGTCACGCAGTTCGTCCGAGATGGCGAGTCGGTGCTCATCACCGTCGGTGGAGACGACGATGAGATGCGTACCGTCTTCGGACAGTCCTTTGAGGCTCAATCCCGTCATTGCTCTAGAGTGCCACGCTGGGTGCCCAAGCGCGCGGCGCCGCGCCCGCGCATCATATGGGAGGCTCTTGGTATGCACTCGCCAATGGAACTCATGGACATCGCAGCCACCCTTGCCAGGGAGGCTGGAGAACTGGTGATCGAGGGTCGTGCGCGCGCCGAGGTCACCTCCACCAAGAGCTCACCCATCGACATTGTCACTCAGATGGACGTGGCTGCGGAGGGCCTGCTGCGTTCGCGGCTCGCGCAGTTGCGTCCAGACGACGCGATCATGGGTGAGGAGAGCGAGGACACGTCCGGAACGTCGGGAGTGACGTGGGTCGTAGACCCGATCGACGGCACCGTGAACTACTTCTACGGGCTTCCACACTTCGCCGTCTCGGTCGCCGCCGTCGAGGGTGGAACGGACCCGTCGACGTGGCGGATTCTCGCCGGGGCGGTGTACGGCGATTCGGGAACCGAGTGGAAGGCCGCTGTGGGGCACGGCGCATGGCGTAACGGACAGCGGCTACAGCGTTCCGAGGGACCACCGCTCTCGGCGACGCTGCTGGGGACCGGCTTTAACTACCGAGCGGAAGGCCGGGCCGCTCAGGGCAAGATCGTCGCGCAGGTACTCCCACAGGTGCGCGACATCAGGCGTCTCGGTTCTGCGAGCGTGGATCTGTGCCTGGTAGCGGAGGGCAAGATGGACGCGTATTACGAGCACGGGCTGCGGCCCTGGGACTTTGCGGCGGGCGCCCTCGTCGCGTCCGAGGCGGGCATCAGGGTCGGCGGAATTGACGGCGGACCGGCCGACTCTCACCTGCTGATTGCCGCGGCGGAGAGCGTCTGGGATGAGCTCCGTGACGTGCTCGAGGCCGCCGGCGCACGACGCCCCTGGGAGTCGCCGCCCGCGTGAACTCGCGTAAACGCGATTTGTGGTGCACAATGCCTGCGCTGAGTGGGAACAAATCCTCGACCGCAAGCATTCATCAGACACCTACAAGGTGAAGGAGAACACCGGATGGCGACCGACTACGACGCGCCCCGCAAGACGGACGATGAAATCGCCGCCGACTCTATTGAGGAGTTGAAGGCACGTCGCTCGGACAAGAGCTCGGGCGTGGTCGACGAGGACGAGGCTGAAGCGGCCGACAGCTTCGAATTGCCTGGTGCAGACCTGTCCGGCGAAGAGTTGTCCGTCAGGGTACTTCCGCCGCAGCAGGATGAATTCACGTGCATGTCGTGCTTCCTGGTGCACCACCGCAGCCAACTCGCCGAGTTCAAGGGCGACCAGCCGATCTGCACGGAGTGCGCCGCGTAGCGTCGGCCGCGCCGCCGACAACAGCCTAGGCTGGGCCTCCATGACGAACGTCGAGGTGCTGATCAGCACCACCGAAGCAGATGTGCCATTGCCCGCGTATGCCCATCCGGGAGACGCGGGTGCTGACCTGACCACTCGGGAACCGGTGGTCCTTGCTCCCGGACAGAGAGCCACGGTGCGCACGGGAGTGAGGATTGCGTTGCCTGCGGGCTATGTCGCTCTGGTCCACCCGCGATCGGGCCTTGCCGCCCGCCACGGCGTGACGATCGTGAACGGCCCGGGCACCATAGACGCTGGTTACCGCGGCGAGATCAACGTGACGCTGCTCAACACCGATGCCGATGCTTCGGTGGAGTTCGCGGTGGGTGACAGGATCGCGCAGTTGGTCATTCAACGTGTGGAGCAGGCGACGTTCGTGCCTGTCTCCGACCTCCCGGGATCTCACCGTGGCGAGGGCGGCTTCGGTTCGACGGGACGCGCGAGCGCATGAGCGTCGTTGACGTCGCTGTAGCGCGGGGCTGGACGCCGCTCGGTGAGGTGACCCCACGATCCATGGGTTATACCGGGGGCCGGGTCGCGTACGTCGAGATGACTTCTCACGACGCCCCAGCGCGGCTGACGGTACGGCTCACGGACTCCACGGGGTCGATCGACCTCGTGTTCTTGGGTCGCCGCGTTGTCGCGGGGCTTGAACCTGGTGCGATCGTGTTCGTGGAGGGCAGGGTGGCCGCAGGCGCCGACGTGCCGGTGATCTTCAATCCCCGATACGAGTTGTGCCAGCAGTGACTTCCGAGCGACCCGTAGGCGGAGCCTCGTCGTTGCTCGGGGAGGATTTTGACTGGGCGGAGGCCATTGGCGGCTGGCGTGGAATGGCCGAGTCGGTGGCCCCCGGCGGCGTGTTTGTGACCGCATTCCTGGTGTGGGGGGGCTTTCGCGCTCCCGTGATCGCCGCTGTCGCGACCGTGCTGGTGATGGTGTTGGTGCGGCTGATCCAGCGCACGCCGGTCACCCAGGCGCTCGGGGGGATCTTTGGTGTCGGCCTGGGTGCCATCTGGGCCTGGCGGGCTGGCGACGCGACCGAGTTCTTTGTGCCGAGTTTCTTTTACACGGGTGGCTATGCGGTCGCGCTCCTGGTCTCGATGCTGGCACGCTGGCCGGCGGTGGGGATCGTCGTGGGCCTGCTCAGGGGGTGGGGCGGCCGGTGGCGTCGCCACCCGTCGGCGGCGCGACGCTTCCAGGCCGCTACGGGCTTCTACCTCGCTACCCAACTGGTCAAGCTCGCCGTCCAACTGCCGCTGTATTTCGCATCAGCCACGGCCGCCTTGGGCGTTGCCAAACTCGCGTTGGGCTTGCCGTGGTTCGCCGTGGCGCTCTTCGTTATCTGGCGGATGGTGCGGAATGTAGAACTGCCTGAAGAGCCTGAGGATCTGCCTCCGCCGAAAGAATGAACAACAGTTCGTCGTGAGCCTCGACGGTGTCGTCGGGCGTCGGCGCGATCGTCCTGTCACCACGCACGATGCAGGACAACACGGTGTCCGCAGGCAGGGTGATGTCGCGTAGCGGAAC
Source organism: Demequinaceae bacterium UBA4004 (assembly GCA_002384765.1). Next base: position 7,274 of record DGBM01000175.1, on the reverse strand, counting down.
ACCTACCAACGGTGAGCCCGATGGGAGAGTCACCTCAATAATCGACGCTCCGGACTGGTGGAAGGTGAAGACCCTGACCAGGTCGCCCACGGCGACGGCCTCCTCGACCATGGCCGTCATGATGCGCGGCGTCGACACCGCCACATCTACGCCCCATTGCGCGTCGTACATCCACTCGTTACGGGGGTTGTTGACACGGGCCACCGTTCGCGGCACACCAAACTCGGTCTTGGCGAGGAACGAGATGACGAGGTTCGCCTTGTCGTCGCCGGTCGCGGCGACCACCACGTCCATGGACTCGACGCCCGCCTCGCTCAGTGCAGTCAGTTCGCAGGCGTCGGCGAGCATCCATTCGGCCTCTGCGACTTGCGACACGCGCATGGCGGCCGGGTTGTGGTCTATCAGCAGCACTTCGTGCGAATGCTCGATGAGATCGCTGGCGATTGATCGGCCCACCGAGCCTGCTCCGGCAATGAGGACTCTCATGATGTCCCCTGAGGAGGATGTCCAAATGCCTTGATGGCGGCGCGCTCGGTCGCTGCCGCGACGATTGCATAAACGTCGTCGCCGTCCTGAAGCACAGTCTGGTCATCGGGCAGGACTGCGGCGCCGAACCGGGTCAGATACGCGATGCGCGCGCCGGAGGCGTGCTCCAACTCCTTACACGCGTGCCCCACCCAGCCGTCGTTGAATGGCAATCGACGCATGGCGATGCCCGCGTCGACATCCGCGTACAGCGCGTCAGAACCGCCCGGAAGCAGTCGCGTCACAATCTGGGCCGCGGTCCACGGCACGGGCGCGACGGTTGGAATGCCGAGCCGCCGATAGACCTCGGCCCGTCCCGAGTCCGCGATCCGTGCCACGACGTTCTCCACGCCATACGTTTCCCGCACGACGCGCGCGGCAAGGATATTCGAGTTGTCGCCGTCGGATACGGCCGCGAAGGCGTACGCCTCCTCGGCCCCTGCGGCGCTCAGCGTGTCGCGGTCGAACCCCAGACCGGTGATCTTCTGGCCCTTGAAATGTGACGGGAGGCGACGGAACGCGTCGGCACGCGCGTCGATAACTGCCACCGAGTGGCCTCGCGACTCAAATTCGCTCGCCAACGTGGCGCCAGTTCGGCCACAGCCCATGATCACCACGTGCACGCCACCACGCTATACCGACTGGAGCCTAGGATGGTGCGACGTGCGAGAGTTTCTTGAGCGACTGAAGCGGCTAGTGTTCGGCGCGCCCGTGGCGACCGACCTGACGAGACCGCAGGCGATGCGTAGCCGCCTCGCACTTCCGGTATTCGGCGCAGGCGTGGTTTCGGCCGTCGCGTACGGGCCGGACGCCGTCGTTGCCGCGCTGCGATCGGGCGCCCAGCAGGACGCCATTCCGTCGATGGCGGGTGGCGTGGTCGTCATCCTGGTGCTGATCGGCGCCGCCTATGCATCCCAGGTGCGGGCCTTCCCACACGAACGTGGCGACTACGGGGTGGTGCGGGATCGCTTGGGCGAGCGGTTAGGCATGATCACCGGGGCGTCCTTGCTGATCGACTATTTGTTCACCGTCGCAATCGCAGTGTCGGCCATCGCCGAGATTGTCATCTTCCTCATTCCGAGCTGGACCGGCGCCGAGGCGGGCATCGCCGTGGCGGCCCTGGCATTCATGACGCTCGCAAACCTACGTGGCGTGCGTGATCGACGGCGCGTGCTGTTGACGGTGTGGTACGGATTCCTGGTGGTTCTTGGTGTTCTTGCCGCCGTAGGTATCGCGCGGCACGGCACGCAGCGGCTCGATCCGGCTGCGGTCGCCGATGCCCCCGAGACCTGGACCGTGTTGGCTGCGTATGCGGGCGCTATCGCATCGGGTGCCGTGATGGCGACCGGACTCGAGCACCTGGTCTCGTCCGGCCCGTATCACGCAGAGCCGCGCGGGAAACGCGCCTCTCGCACACTGCTGACCGCCGTGTTAGCCGCGGCCGTCGCGTTCTTTGTGATCAGCTGGCTTGCATGGAGCAACCGATTGACAGGGTGGTCCTCCGGCTCGATTCTGATGCAAGTGTCGGAGCAAGTTTTCGGCAACGCGATTGGCGTCTGGGCGGTGGGTATTGCCACCGTGGCGATTCTGTATGCGGCCGCCACGTCGGTGTTCAGGCGATTCTCGAGACTCACGGGGCTGCTTGCCTCCGACGGTGTGTTGCCGCGGCAAATGGCGATGCGCAACGACCGACTGGTGCTACGTGGCGCGATCCTCCTGGTGGCAGCGCTGTCCGCGACGATCGTCATCGCGGTGCAGGCGAACGTCAGCCACTTGGTTCACATGTTCATCGTGGGCGTCTTCACCGCGGTGGTGCTCAGCCAACGAGCCATGATCGAGTGGACCACCGCGAAATTGAAGCTCGTGAAGGAGCCGAACGAGCAGTGGCGACTCGAAGCTCGCCGTCTGCTCCACATCGTCGCCCTCGTGGTGGCCGTGGGGGTGCTCGCGGTGACTGCGGTGTTCAACTTCGCCAACGGCGCGTGGATTGCGATTGTGCTGATCGTGCTCGTGGTCGTCATGATGCACTCGATTAAGCGCCACTATGCGGCGGTGAGAGCCGATATTGCGATCGACCGTGAAGCAAAGGCGCCCAGTCTGCCGTCCGCGACCCACGGCATCGTCCTGGTTGCGCAAATGCACCGACCCGCACTCCACGCCCTCGCCTACGCCAAGGCGGCGCGGCACAGCACGCTCAAGGCCGTGACGGTGCAGATTGATCGAGGTGCGGCAGTCGCACTTCAGCGACGCTGGGCCACCATGAATCTGGGTGCGCCGCTGGTGGTGCTCGATTCTCCGTACCGGGATCTTGTGGGACCGATGCTCGAGTATGTGAAGCGCATGCACCGCGCCTCGCCCCGAGAGGCGGTCTTTGTCTACGTGCCCGAATACATCGTGGGTCGCTGGTGGGAGCAACTGCTCCACAACCGCTCGACGGCGCGACTTCGTGCCCAACTTCTCAATGTGCCCAACGTGGTGGTGAGCGCAGTGCCGTGGATGCTCGAATCCGCCCGCCGCGAGGGCCCAGTCGACGACGTTGTTATCGACGGACCGGAGCCCCAATGACCCAGACCATTCGCCTCACCGTCGGTGCCCCCGCGCACGGCGGCCACTGCATTGCCCGGCATGAAGGACGCGCCGTCTTTGTGCGCGGCGCCCTTCCCGGCGAGGTGGTGCAGGCGCGAGTGGACGACCCTGCCGCAGACGCGCGATTTTGGAATGCGGAAGTCACCCAGGTTCTGGAGGCATCGCCCGACAGGGTCGAGCACCCGTGGCCCGAGGCCGTGGTCGGCGGCGTCGGGGGTGCGGAGCTTGGTCACGTCGCGCTGCCAGCCCAGCGTGATTGGAAGCTCGCGGTGGTGCGTGAGTCGCTGTCCCGCTTCGCCGGATTGGACTACGAGGGCGACGTGCGGGCCGCGCCTGGCGACGACGAACGCGGCGGGCTGCGCTACCGAACCCGGGTGTCGGCAACCGCGGGCGAAGACGGCCGGGCGACGATGGCGGTCACTGGCAGTGGTGTGAGGCGCACCCTGCAGCGCATGCCACTCGCGGTTCAGGAGGCCGAACAGGCTCTACTGACAACCAAGGCGGAGCCCGGTCAACTGATCCAGGTGGCCACCACCGCATTTGGCGAGACGTACGTGTCGCTCGGAAAGGGTGACTCCAGGCTGCTCACCGAGACCGTCAACGTGGGAGGGCGCAGCTTCGCGTACGCCTTGCGCGCGGGTGAATTCTGGCAAGTGCACCGCGAGGCCCCGGCGGTGCTGCTCGGTGAGGTCATGCGCCTGGTGGGCGAGGCTCCGCGCGTGCTCGACCTGTACTCAGGCGCGGGACTGTTCGCCGTCCCCTTCGCCGCGGAGGGCCGTGACGTGATCGCCGTGGAGCTTGCAGGCACACATACCCAGGGCAAGTCGAGTCTGCAGCAGAACCTGCGCGGCTATGCGGGAGCCACCGCGGTGGCGGGCGACACCCGCCGGACGGTGGTCGCCATGGCTACGGCCGACGAGGACTGGTCGCGCGGGGCGGTCGTGCTCGACCCGCCACGGTCCGGGGCAAAGGCCGCCACGATTGAGGCGATCGCGTCGCTTGAGCCCGCCCGCATCGTCTATGTGGCGTGCGATCCGGTGGCGCTCGGGAGGGACGCCAAGACCCTTGCCGCGTCGGGTTACGTGGTGGAAGAGATTCAGGCTTTTGACCTGTTCCCCATGACCCACCACATCGAGACAATCGCCAGCTTCGCACGCGCAACCTAGCCAAAGGGTCCGTGTCGGTAAGATGAGACCCCACGAAACAAGGAGCGGAATGAGCATCAACAGCCTGGGATCACGGTCCACCCTCACGGTGGGCGATACGCCGTATGAGATCTACCGTCTGGACGCGGTTCCAGGGTTGGAGAAGCTTCCGTACTCGCTGAAGATCCTGGCCGAGGCGCTCCTGCGGACTGAGGACGGCGCGAACATCACGGCCGACCACGTCAGGGCCCTGGCGCAGTGGGACCCGAAGGCGACTCCGGACACCGAGATTCAGTTCACGCCCGCCCGTGTCGTGATGCAGGACTTCACCGGCGTGCCGTGTGTGGTGGACCTGGCGACGATGCGCGAGGCCGTAGTGGAGCTGGGCGGCGACCCCTCCGTCATCAACCCCTTGGCTCCGGCGGAGATGGTGATCGACCACTCCGTGGTGATCGACGTCTTCGGTCGCAAGGACGCGCTGCAGCTCAACACCGATCTGGAGTACGTGCGCAATCGCGAGCGCTACCAGTTCTTGCGCTGGGGCCAGACCGCGTTCGATAACTTCAAGGTGGTACCGCCCGGGACCGGAATCGTGCACCAGGTCAACCTTGAGTACCTGGCTCGCGGCGTGATGACCAACGACACCGACGGCGTCATGCAGGCGTACCCGGACTCGTGTGTGGGCACGGACTCGCACACCACGATGATCAACGGACTGGGCGTGCTCGGTTGGGGTGTGGGCGGCATCGAGGCGGAGGCCGCGATGCTCGGCCAGCCCGT
>DGBM01000175.1:0-2223 GCA_002384765.1 Demequinaceae bacterium UBA4004 | reverse complement strand
ATCGGCAACATGAGCCCCGAGTTCGGCTCCACGGCCGCAATCTTCCCCATCGACGGCGTCACGATCGACTACCTGCGCCTGACGGGCCGCTCGGCGGAGCAGGTTGCGCTGGTCGAGGCGTACTGCAGGGAGCAGGGGCTGTGGCACGACCCCTCGGCGTCCGACTACGTGGAGCCGGTGTTCTCGGAGTACCTCGAGCTCGACCTCGGCACAGTGGTGCCGTCCATCGCCGGGCCCAAGCGCCCGCAGGACCGCATTGCGCTCACCGATGCCAAGGCGGGGTTCGCCGACGTCATCGGCGACTATGCGCGGCACACGGACCAGGTCACCGAGGGACTCGACGAGTCGGTTGAGGAGACCTTCCCCGCATCGGATCCGATTGCTGCCGAGGCGCATGCCGGCGACGCACCGTTGCCTCGTGACACTTTCGCCCATGCGACCAGCCGTCCGCGCAAAGAGGTTCCGATCACGCTCGCGGACGGAACGGTGACCGATCTGGACCACGGTCGCGTGGTGATCGCCTCCATCACGTCCTGCACCAACACGTCCAACCCGTCGGTGATGCTCGCGGCGGCGCTGCTCGCCCGCAACGCGAACAGAAGGGGCCTCACGTCCAAGCCCTGGGTGAAGACGTCGATGGCTCCCGGTTCCCAGGTGGTGACCGACTACTACGAGAAGGCGGGGCTGTGGCCCGACCTTGAGGCGCTCGGCTTTCACCTGGTCGGATATGGCTGCACCACGTGCATCGGCAACTCGGGACCGCTTCCCACCGAGGTTTCGGACGCGGTCAACGAGCACGACCTCGCCGTGGTCTCCGTGCTGTCGGGAAATCGCAACTTCGAGGGTCGCATCAACCCGGACGTCAAGATGAACTACTTGGCATCCCCGCCGCTCGTGATTGCGTACGCGTTGGCGGGCACGATGGACTTCGACTTTGAGACGGAGCCGCTGGGCCAGGATCCCGAGGGCAACGACGTGTTCCTCAAGGACATCTGGCCCGCGCCCGCGGAGGTCGAGGCGGTCGTCGGATCGTCGATCACGGAGTCGATGTTCTCCACCAACTACGCCGATGTGTTCGCCGGTGATGAGCGCTGGCGCGGTCTTCCCACGCCTGGCGGCAAGACCTTCGAGTGGGACCAAGATTCGACGTACGTGCGCAAGCCCCCATACTTCGAAGGCATGGGCGCACAGCCCGAGCCGGTTCAGGACGTCGTGGGAGCGCGGGTGCTTGCCATGGTGGGCGACTCTGTGACGACCGACCACATTTCGCCCGCCGGTTCGATCAAGGCCGACAGCCCGGCAGGCAAGTACCTTGCCGACCACGGGATCGACCGCCGCGACTTCAACAGCTACGGCTCCCGCCGTGGCAACCACGAGGTCATGATCCGCGGTACCTTCGCCAACATTCGGCTCAAGAACCTGCTTCTGGACGGCGTTGAGGGCGGCTTCACGTACAACTTCCTCACCGACGCTCAGGACACGATCTACGACGCAGCCATGGGCTATGCCGAGGCTGGCGTTCCGCTCGTGGTGCTCGCCGGCAAGGAGTACGGGACGGGATCAAGCCGAGATTGGGCGGCAAAGGGCACCCGGCTGCTCGGCGTGAGAGCCGTAGTCGCGGAGAGCTTCGAGCGCATCCACCGGTCGAATCTCATCGGCATGGGCGTGTTGCCGATGCAGTTCCCCGAGGGCAAGTCGGCCGGCGACCTTGGCCTTGACGGCACCGAGACCTTCGACATCGCGGGAGTGAGCGCATTCAGCGCCGGAGAGCACCCCAAGTCGCTCACGGTGGTAGCCACCAGGCCCGACGGCTCGACGGTGCGATTCGACGCGGTGGTGCGAATCGACACCCCCGGAGAAGCCGACTACTTCCGCAATGGTGGCATCCTGCAGTACGTGCTCCGCTCGCTCGTGGCGTAGTTCAGCCGCGCGGAAGCGAAAGTCGCCCGTCGGCGTTGCAGGACCTAGAGTGAGACGGACCCGAATGTCAGGAGACAGCGTGCTGGAGCGCATCGAATCACCCCGTGATGTGCGCTCCCTGACCTCGGGCGAGATGAGGGAACTCGCGGACGAGATCAGGGACTACCTGGTGGATTCCGTGTCGCGCTCTGGTGGGCACCTCGGGCCCAACCTGGGGGTCGTCGAACTGACCTTGGCTCTGCACCGTGTGTTCGACTCTCCCTTCGATCCCATCGTGTTCGACACGGGCCACCAGTCCTACGT
>DGBM01000182.1 GCA_002384765.1 Demequinaceae bacterium UBA4004 | reverse complement strand
GAGCTCGCCTACGCCACCACCGTCTACGGCGCCCAAGGCGACACCGTCGACACCGCGCACCTCGTCATCGGTGACACCACAGGGGCCGCCGCGGCCTACGTCGGCATGACCCGCGGACGTCTACACAACACCGCCCACCTCGTCGCCGACTCCGTCGATAGCGCCCGATGCCACTGGATCGAGGTCTTCAGCCGCGACCGCGCCGACCTCGGACCCGCCCACGCGGCCGGACTCGCTGCCGAGGACATCGAACGCTACGGGGCGCGTGCCCAGCGTCGCTCAGCTGGGCTTCAGGCCGCAGCACTATGTACGGGCCCACGGCGCCCACCAGAAGAGCCCCCTCGCCCGGCCCCAGTGCACGGGCATGGGATCGGCATCTGACTGTCCGCGCCACCGGTTGCCTTCGGGCTGCGCCATGACAGCGGCGAAAGTTGCGGGTCCATGTCCGATCCGGCCAGCGGGCGGTTGCCTTTCCAGGTATGGAGCCCGTAGACCGCGCGGGCCTGTGAACGAAGGGGTACGCCTCATGCCCACGACCAACGCCAACCCGAACGAGAGCTACCCGCATCGCCGGGGTGAGGCAGCCCGGAACCCCGAGTCCAGTATCTGGACAACTTTCGGGGGGACGCTGCCTGACCTGCGCAAACACGACGCCGCCCCCAGCGTCTCCCCGTCGTCGGGACCCGGGGGGACGTGCAGGGGGGACGGATCGGGGGACGCCCGCGCATCACTCTTCGACCGTGATCGCGCACCCGCATCGAGGAGGAAGCCATGAGCCCGATCCAGGTCCCCGACGACTGGGACGACAACGGCATTCTGCTGTTCGAAGAGTTCTGCACCTTCATCCGCACCCCACAGCGCACCGTGCGCGACTGGAAGCAACGCCGGATCGGTCCGCGCTGGTGGAAGTTCAACGGCAACGGCCGGCTCTACACCACTGTCGCCGAACTCCGCCGCTTCCTCGCCGCAGGGCGGGATCAACGTCCCGCGCCACAGGGAGCGACACCGCGGGGCTGACCCTGCCGGTCGAGGGTCGCCGAGCCATGTACGAGATGCTCACCGCCGAACAGGACGCTCGCGCTGTCCGCGCGCTGGCGGTCTTCAAGGCCAAGTGCGAGGCGTGGCGTGCCGGGTTGCCGCTACAGGAGCTCGACTCGGATTCCTGGGTTGTCCACGTAGATGCGCGTGACTCCGAAGTCGCGTAGTAACGCCTGCCGCAACGCCACGGGCACATCCTCATCGCTGAGCCCCGCGGCGAGATCGGCGAATCGGTCGGCCACGGTCCCGGCGAACGGCACCACCTCGATCCGCCCGGCCCGATCCATCTCCGCGAGCATGGTCTGCACCTCGTCGGTCACCGCGCCGGTCTCGGCCTTGACCGCGACCAGGTCGTCATCCTCGAGCAGGCCCTTGATCGCCAGCCGCTTGGCGTTGGCCAGCTCGGCCTCGGCCTCGGCCAGGCGACCTCGGAGCCTGTCTCTCTTCCTCGCCTGATCCGCGTCCGCAACGACCCCTCGGGTCACCTTCACAGCCACGCTCTTCCCGCCCCGGATAGGTTGCGAGAGGATCCCCTTCACGATGTTGTCGGCCAGCATGGTGTTCACCGAGGTGCACGGTTCGAACCCGTCGCGCGGCACCATTCCGGGCCGGAAGCCGGGGCAGTAGTAGCGGATACGGAGCGTCTTGTACCGGCCGGGGTTGTCGACGCGGGGATACATCCGGTGGCCGCAGCGTCCGCAGAAGACGACCCTGTCGAGCGCGCTGTCGGGAGTCACGCGCTTGTTGGCGTTCCGCTGTCCCCGCGCCGCGAGCCGACGGGAGTTGACGCGCTCCCACAGCTCGACGTCGATAATTGCGCCCAACGGCGACTCGCGCGTCACCCGGCCCGGATCGTCCTCGGCACGCCTGTCCAGATACGGTTTACCGTTCTCATCGCGCAGCACCTGCTGACGGCCCCACGTCAGCTCGCCCTTGTAGAACGGATTGTCCAGGATCCCGTTCACCGAGTTCGGTGGCCACGACTCCTTACCGGTTTTGGTCAGCACGCCCTCCCGCGACAACCGCCGTGCGATCTCGTCCGACGGCACGCCCTCGTCAGCCCAGGTGAAGATCTGCACCAGCCACGGATACTCCTCCGGATGCAGTTCCGGCACGCCCGAGCGGATCTTGCGGCCACCGACGAACGCCGGCATCCCGCTAGGCAGCTCCACGCCGTCGATCACCAGCGGCTTCATCCGCACGCCGTACGGCGGACGCATTGCCACGGTCGACCCGTTGATCACCTTGGCCCGCAGGTTCCGACGCGTCCGCCGACGGACCTTCAGTACCTCGCCCTTCGCATTGACCGCCCGCAGGTCCGCGTCATGCATGGCGTCCTCATCGTGCGGATCGATCAGCCCCACGTCCTCGGTCACCAACGTGATGCCCAGCCGCTTGCACAGCGACGTGATCTCCTGGCGCTGGCCCACCCCGGCGGTGATCCGCTCCAGTTCGTTCACGACCAAGAACCGCACCTCGCGGTTGGCCTCCAGATAGGCGAAGACCTCACGCAGGCCAGGCCGGTCCGCCAGCGTCCGCGACACGCCCTCGTCGGTGAACGTCGCCAACAGGCTGATGCCGTGATCGGCCGCGATCGCCTCGTTGATCGCCCGCTGCTCAGTAGTCGACCCCTGCTCATCCGTCGAGTAGCGCGTGTAGCCCACACCAAGCCGCGACGCAGGACCTGCCGGGCGCCGACGAGCGTTCATACAGTGAGGATAGAGCGCTTACGTACAACAAGGGAAGAAGCCGTCCCACTTCGGCTCGAAGCTC
>DGBM01000279.1:4261-39963 GCA_002384765.1 Demequinaceae bacterium UBA4004 | reverse complement strand
GGGCTTGTGCTGGTGGAACTGGCTCCCGGGGTGAGTGCCGAGGAGGTCGCTGCGGCCACAGAAGCGCCCCTGATCGTGGAGCTGGCGTCATGAGCGGGCCGGAGGTGGTGATCGTCGCCGCCGCGCGCACCGCTCAGGGCAAGTTGCTCGGGGCGTTGTCGTCGCTGACCGCCGTTGATTTGGGGGCGGCCGCCATCCGCGGGGCGCTGGCACAGGGCGCGATCGACCCGGAACTGGTCAACGCCGTCATCATGGGACAGGTGCTGCAGGCCGGAGCCGGACAGAATCCCGCTCGTCAGTCGTCCATCGCGGCCGGCATCCCGTGGACCGTTCCTGCTCACACTGTCAACAAGTTGTGCCTGTCGGGGCTGTCGTCCATCGTCGACGCCTCTCGCATGATCCGCCTCGGCGACGCGAGCGTGGTCGTTGCAGGGGGCATGGAGTCCATGAGCAATGCTCCGCACCTGCTGCCAAGTTCCCGGATCGGCTGGAGGTACGGCTCCGTGGAGATGCTGGACCACATGTCACGTGACGGCCTGACCGACGCCTTCGATGGCGACAGCATGGGCGCCTCGACCGAGCGCCACAACACCCGGTTGGGAGTGTCGCGCGAGGATCAGGACACCGTGGCGGCGCTCTCGCACCAGCGGGCAGCCAAGGCCGCGGCTGACGGGATGTTCGACGCGGAGATCGTGCCCATCGAGGTGCCCCAGCGTCGGGGCGAGCCAGTGGTGATCACCGCAGACGAGGGCGTCCGACCGGACACAACGGTCGAGACCCTGTCGCGGCTCCGGCCCGCATTCTCGCCGGAGGGGTCCATCACAGCCGGCAACGCCTCGGGGATTTCCGACGGCGCCGCGGCGGTCGTGGTCACCACCCGCGACAACGCCGACGCACATGGCTGGGCTGTGCTGGCGGTGATCGGGGCGTACGGAGAGGTGGCCGGCCCCGACAATTCCCTTCAGGAGCAGCCGGCGCGCGCCATTGAGCAAGCGTGCACACGGCACGGTATCGCGCCGGGGGACTGCGACTTCATCGAGATCAACGAGGCCTTCGGCGCCGTNNGTCCACGAACTGTCACGCAGGGGCGGCGGCACGGCCGTGGTGGCTCTGTGCGGCGGTGGGGGACAGGGTGAGGCGTTGATCCTCACACTGTGACGGTGTCCGGCCGTCACGGCGCTGCCTGCCTTCAACAACGTCGCGTCACCAGAGTCTTCGCTGTGTAGGCCTAGCCGTCCAGGTGGCGTTCGTCGACTCCGTTGTAGACGGAGAGTGGGCGGATCAGCGAGTTGGACGCGAGTTGTTCCATGATGTGCGCGGTCCACCCAGTGAGGCGGGAGGCAACGAACAGCGGGGTGAACATCTCAGTGTCAAAGCCGATCAAGTGGTACGCCGGGCCGGAGGGGTAGTCCAGGTTGGGCTTGATCGCCTTGCGCGATTGCATCGCTTCGTTGAGCGCGTCGTAGAGTTCGGCCATATCGGGGCGGTCGTACTCGACGATGAGCGTGTCGAGCGCCTTCTTCATGGTGGGGACGCGGGAGTCGCCGTTCTTGTAGACGCGGTGGCCGAATCCCATGATCTTTCGCTTGTCCGCGAGTGCCCGCTCGAGCCAAGCATCGGCGTTGTCTGCCGTGCCGATCTCGTCGAACAGGTGCATGACGGCCTCGTTGGCGCCTCCGTGCAGAGGTCCCTTGAGGGCGCCGATGCCCGCCACCACCGCCGAGTAGAGGTCGGACAGCGTCGAGGTGACAACGCGGGCGGTGAAGGTGGAGGCGTTGAAGGAGTGCTCGGCGTAGAGAATCATCGACACGTTGAAAGCGTCCACCACCACGTCGCTCGGGACTTCTCCGAAGGCCATGGAGAGGAAGTTGGCGGAGTAGCCGAGGTCGTCACGTGGCTCGACCAGATCTTGATGCCGACGACGCCGCTGGTCGTAGGCGACGATGGCCGGCAGCTTCGCCAGCAGGGTGATCGATTTCGACAGGTTCGACTCCACCGACGGGTCGGCGGCCGCCGGGTCGAGAGCACCGATCACGCTCACGGCGGTGCGGAGGACGTCCATCGGGTGCGCCGTCAGCGGCAGGTCGTCAATCACGCGCTTCACGATCGGATCGAGGTAACGCTGAGAACGCTCGAGAGCCTTGAACTCGGCAAACTGCCGCGCATCGGCAAGCTCCCCGTGCCAGAGCAGGTAGGCCACTGCCTCGAAGCTCCTGCTCGCGGCCAGTTCCGGCACCGGATAGCCGCGATATAGCAACGAGTTAGATGCGGTGTTGACCGTGGAAATGGCGGTGTAGTCGGCCGGCACCCCGGCGAGACCCTTGTAGACGTCTTTGTCTTCCAGCACTGCGAACTCCTTTGAGGTAGTGGGTCTGCTCAGGGGGGTGTGCCTCTAGAGGCTGAAGTTGAAAACGGACTCGTCGAAGGTGTTGTAACCCGCGTAGTCGTTGAGCTCATAGAGCCTCGCCCGGGTCTGCATGTTGGCGACCTCCGAGTTCAAAGAGCCCTCTGCGACCAGGGTGTCCAGGCCGCGCTCAGCCGCTCCCATCGCGAGTCGCAGTAGCGAGACTGGGTAGATCACGATGTTGACGCCCACGTTGGCGAGTTGCTCGTTGGTCAGCAGTTCGGACTTGCCGAACTCGGTCATGTTGGCAAGCAACGGCACGTCGATGGCGCCCCGCATTGCCTCGAACTCGGAGAGGTCCTTCATCGCCTCCGGGAAGATCGCGTCCGCTCCCGCATCCACTAGCTCCTTCGCCCGATCGACCGCCGCGGAGAGGCCCTCGACGGCCCGAATGTCGGTGCGCGCCATGACCAGCAGGTTGGGATCGCGACGCGCGTCCGTGGCCGCACGGATGCGCTTGACCGCGGTATCCGAGTCGGCAATGGCTGTGCCGTCGAGGTGGCCGCACCTCTTGGGGTTGACCTGGTCCTCGATGTGTAGACCAGCGACCCCGGCATCTTCGAGTGTCTGCACGGTGCGGGCGACGTTCATCGGTTCGCCGAAACCGGTATCTGCGTCGATGAGCGTCGGCAGGTCGGTCATCCGCGAGATCTGGCCGCCGCGGTTGGCCACCTCGGTGAGCGTCGTCAGCCCGATGTCGGGAAGTCCGAGATCGGCCGCGATGACCGCGCCCGAGATGTACACGCCCTCGAAGCCCTTCTGTTGGATCAGATTCGCGCTCAGCGGGTTGAACGCACCCGGAAATCGCAGCAGCTTTCCGCTGTCGAGTGACCGTCGAAACGCGGCCCGCTTCTGGGCGGCGGGAATCTTTGAATACAGCACAGTGCTGGTCCTTCCGTTGGGGCTTAGAAAATGCCTGCGGGGTTGCGGATGTCGGACAGATCGGCGGTGACATTCAGGCCAGTGAGTTCAGCTGCCGTCAACTCGGGTAGCCGCTGGGCGATGTCGAGAAACCGATCGATCTCCGCGCCGGCGAGCACGCCGTCTGCCAGGATTCGGAACTTGTGGATGTACTGCGCACGTGCGAACGGTCGGGCTCCCAACGGATGCGCATCCGCCAACGCGATCTCTTCGACCAGTCGAGTGCCGTTGGTCAACTCGAATTCGACACGCCCGCCGAACGCCTTCTGGGCGGGGTCGACCGCGTGATAGCGCCGCGTCCATTCCGCGTCCTCGCGCGTGGTGACTTTGTGCCATAGCTCCACGGAGTCGGGTCGAGCAGCCCGCTGCGGGGAGTAGGACGCGCTGTGATCCCAGGAGCCGTCCTGCAGCGCGACCGTGAAAATGTAGGGAATCGAGTGATCAAGGGTCTCCCGGCTCGCCGTCGGGTCGTACTTCTGCGGGTCGTTCGCGCCTGACCCGATGACGTGATGCGTGTGATGGCTGGTGTGCAGAACCACCGACGCCACGTTCTTGGGATCCTTCAGTTCGGGGTGCTCCCGCCCCAGCTTTCGGGCGAGGTCGATCCAGGCTTGCGCCTGATACTCGGCCGAGTGCTCCTTGGTGTAGCTGTCGAGGATGGCGCGTCGCGGCTCCCCGGCCTCGGGGAGCGGAACCTCGTAGCGGGCATCCTTGCCGCCGAGCAACCAGGCGATCACGCCGTCCTCGCCCTCGTAGATGGGGGTCGGGCTGGTCTGCCCGCGCATCGCCCGGTCCACGGACTCGATGGCCGCCTTTCCCGCGAAGGCCGGCGCATGGGATTTCCACGTCGAGATCTCGCCCTTGCGCGATTGCCGTGTCGCTGTCGTCGTGTGGAGTGCCTGGCCGATGGCCTGGAAGATCGTCTCGGTGGGCAAGCCGAGCAGGGTGCCGATTCCGGCGGCGGCGCTCGGGCCTAGGTGGGCGACGTGGTCGATCTTGAACTCATGCAAACTGATGGCCTTCACCAGATCGATCTGGATCTCATACCCGGTCACGATGCCGCGCACTAGCTCCTCGCCGGTCTTGCCCATGTGCTGTGCCACGGCGAGAATCGGGGGGATGTTGTCACCCGGGTGTGAATACTCGGCGGCGAGGAACGTGTCGTGGTAGTCGAGTTCGCGCACCGCGACGCCGTTGGCCCAGGCGGCCCACTCCGGACTCGTCAGTGCGTCGGTCCCGAAGACGGTGGATCCTCTCCCGCCCCGCGAGACCAGATGTGCCGTGGCCTGGGAGCGCGACGAGACGATCGGCGCGCGGCGAAGTGACGCGGCTGCGACGCTTGCGTTGTCGATAATCCGGTTGATGACCATGGCCTCGACCTCGGCGGTTGCGGGGACGTTCTGGGCCGCCACCTCGGCGAGGCTCCAGGCGAGTTGCTTCTCGCGGGGCAAGGGTTCTGAGCTCGAGTAGACCCGAACGGGGTGAAGCTTCACGGGACGTTCCTTTCCAGGGACTTCAGGATGTAGCGAAGACTGCGGTGCAGGTGCAGTTGGGTCGCGTGGGCAGCGAGCGATTCCTCGCCATCGACGATGGCGTCAATGATCTGCACATGTTCTTGAGCCGCATCCCGTAGTCGCGCCGGGTCGTCCTGCGCGAGTCGACGGATCCGAGTGACGTGGGTGCGCACCCCGTTCAGAGTGGCGACAAGGGTCGGATTGCCGACTGCATGGTCGATGGCTGCGTCGAGCTCGCCGACCAACTCGTAGTAGCGGTGCTTGTCCGCAAGCAGTGCCTCGACATCTTGGAACTGCCGTCGGAGTCCCACAAAGACGGAAACATCGCGGCGCCGCGCGGCCAGCCGTGCCGCTTGCCCCTCGAGTGCCTGGCGAACCTCGAACAGCTCGGTCACATGATCGACTGAAACCGGCGTCACGACGAGGCCTCGACCTGCGTGCTTGGAGACAAGTCCATCGGCGCCCAGACGCGAGAGTGCCTCCCGCAATGGAGTGCGTGACACGCCCAGGCGTTCTGCTTGATCCACCTCGGTCAGCACCGTTCCCGGCGAAAGCTGTCCATCCAGGATCTCGCACCGGAGAGTGGTGTACGCGCGACTGCTTGCCCGTCCTCGTTGATCTCGGGCCTCCCTCATGTATGCACACTACTGCAATGTGGGGCACTTTGGGACGATTAGAGGGCTACATGTATACATTAGTCCTCGCGCCGCCAGAACGCCTCGACGCAGCGAGCGATCTCGCTGCCGGAGTGTGCCGCCGTCGCAACGTCGTCGGAGGTCGGCGCGTTCCGAGACGCGACGCGAGTGATCCGTCTCGGTGGATCCGCGATCTCCTTGTGGAAGGCTGGCGGCATGAATGACGCAGTTCTCATCGCTCACTGGAGCGAGGTTTACGCGCGTCCCGTCTCCGGCGGTGACTTCTCCGAACTCGAAGGAGTGACCCAAGAGGACGCGCCCTGGAGCTATGAGGAGTGAGTGCGGGAGGCATTGGCGGGCGCCACGAGCGCCCTCGACATCGGACCAGGGGGAGCAGAGTTCCTCTCGCAGATCGGTGACGCACTGCCGCGTGACACCGTGGCGACCGAAGGCTGGGAGCCGAACGTGCCCACCGCTTCGATGCGGTCATGGCCCGTCACGAGGCCTGCGACGCGGCAGAAATGGTCCGGGTTTTGCGGCCCGGGGGAGTGCTCGTGACCCAACAGGTAGCAGCGGAGAACCTGAGGCAGTTGCGAGTAGTGCTCGGCTTTGCAACGTCCTATCCGGAACAGACGCTTGAGTCTCACGTCGACTCCGCGTCCGCCGCGGGGCTCGTGATTGAACGCTCCGAGTTGTGGGAGGGGCAGACCACCTTTCCCCATGTGGCTTCGCTGGTGCGCTATCTCGCGATGGTGCGTGGGAGGCGCCCGGCGACTTTTCACCAGAGCGGCACGCGGACGTCTTGCTAGGACTCGAGCCCAAGAGTGCGCCCATCACCTTCGCGGGGCGGAGGTTTCTGCTGATGGCCCGACGCCCAGTCCATGCTGCGTGATACGAGCCGCGCGTCGCGGTTGCCTAGCGCGTTGCCACGAACGCGTCGACGCAGCGACGGATTTCATCGTCCGAGTGCGCGGCCGAGAGCTGCACCCGGATGCGGGCCTTGCCCATCGGCACCACGGGATACGAGAACGCCACCACGTAGACGCCGTGCTCGAGCATGCGGTCCGCGACCTGTGCCGCCAGCGCAGCGTCGCCGAACATGACGGGCACGATGGGGTGCTGGCCGTCGAGCAGCTCGAACCCGGCGTCCGTCATCAGCGAGCGGAACAACTCCGCATTGTGCACCAGTCGCTTCCGCAGGTCGCCGCCGCCTTCAAGCAGGTCGAGCGCCGCGAGCGTTCCGGCCACCACCGCGGGCGCCACGGTGTTGGAAAACAGATACGGGCGCGCACGCTGGCGCAGCATCGCAACAATCTCCTTGTGCCCGGAGACGTATCCGCCGGACGCGCCGCCGAGCGCCTTGCCAAACGTGCCCGTGTAGATGTCGACGCGTCCCTCCACGCCCAACAGCTCGGGGGTGCCACGGCCGTGCTCGCCCATGAAACCCACGGCGTGCGAGTCGTCGACCAGCACCAACGCGCCGTAGCGCTCGGCGAGGTCGCAGATTCCCGGCAGGGGAGCGAGGTAGCCGTCCATCGAGAACACGCCGTCCGTGACGATGATGCGCTGGCGTGCGTCGGACGAGGCTTTGAGCTGCTCCTCCAGGTCGGCCAGGTCGCGGTTGCGGTAGCGCAGGCGACGCGCCTTGCACAGGCGGATGCCGTCGATCAGTGATGCGTGGTTAAGTTCGTCGGAGATGATCGCGTCCTCGGCTCCGAAGAGTGCCTCGAACACTCCGCCGTTCGCGTCGAAGCAAGAGGAAAACAGGATGGTGTCCTCGGTGCCAAGGAATGCCGACACGCGCCGCTCGAGCTCCACGTGCAAATCCTGGGTGCCGCAGATGAAACGCACGCTGGCCAGCCCAAAGCCCCACTGGTCCATCCCGGTCTTCGCGGCGTCGATGATCCGCGGGTCGTTCGCCAGCCCCAAGTAGTTGTTGGCGCAGAAATTCAGTACGTCGGCGCCGCCAGCGCTCACGACGGATGACTGTGCGCTTCCCAGCGGACGCTCAACTTTGAGCGTGCCCGCCGCGCGGATCTGGTCGAGCGCGTCGGTCAGTTGCGCCTGCATCGTTCCGTACATGCTTTCTCCTTTCGGTAGTTGGCCGCTAGGCGGGCGCGTCGGTCCAGTCGAGAACGACCTTACCCCCGTGCGCGGCGCGGGCCCTGGCGAAGCCCCGCTCCCAGTCTTGAGCAGGAATGCGATCCGTGACCACGAGGTCGAGCGCTGCTCGGAGTTCGGCGCTTGTCTGGAGCATCGCGCTCATGGCATTCCAGGTTTCGAACATCTCTCGCCCATAGATCCCGGAAATCGTCAGCATGTGGGTGACAACCTTCGCCCAGTCCACCTCGATGGGCCCCGACGGCAGGCCCAGCATCGCGACCCGGCCCCCGTGGGTGAGGTTGTCGATCATCTCCGGCAGCGCCGTGTGATCACCACTCATCTCGAGCCCCACGTCAAAGCCCTCCCTCATGCCGAGCCTTTGCTGAGCGTCGGCCACCCGCTCGGTGGCGACGTTGATGGCGAGGTCTGCCCCCACTTGCCGCGCGAGGCGGAGGCGCGGCTCGGAGACGTCTGTGACGACGATGAAGCGGGCGCCGACGTGGCGCACCACGGCCGCCGCCATGAGCCCTATCGGTCCGGCGCCGGTGATGAGCACGTCCTCCCCGACGAGCGGGAACTTGAGAGCGGTGTGTACCGCGTTGCCGAGTGGGTCGAAGATTGCGGCGAGGTCCAGATCTATACCCTCCGGATGGACCCAGACATTCGACTCGGGGAGAACCACGTATTCGGCGAAGGCGCCGTCGCGGTTGACGCCCAGGCCGGAGGTGCGGTTGCACATGTGGCGGCGGCCCGCACGGCAGTTGCGGCAGGTCCCGCACACGATGTGACCCTCGCCGGAGACGATGGCGCCCACGTGCACGTCGCGAACGCCGGAACCCACCGCCACGACCTCTCCACTGAATTCGTGCCCGGGGATGAGCGGTGGAATGATCGTCGCCGATGCCCATGGGTCCCACGACTCGATGTGGAGGTCGGTGCCACAGATCCCCGTTCGCAGCACACGGATCGTGACGTCAGCGTCGCCGGCAACCGGCTTGGGCACGTCGGCCAGTTCCAGACCGGGGCCCGACGCCTTCTTCACTAGTGCCCGCACGGCGCCCCTTTCCTCGCGGCCGACAGATCCGTCGAGCCGTGATCTTAGTATCTCGCTGTCAGCGGGCGTCGCGGCGCGGCCCCCCACGGCACCAGCATCAACGTGACGCGTCGATAGTCCTCAGACTCCGGGTGGCGAGACCGCGAAATCCACTCGGTGAACGCAGTCGATCCGAGGAACAAAGTCGCGGCGACGGCGTCGTAGGCGCCGAGCGGCGAGGGGTTCTCCACCATCGTCCACGCGGGAAGGGCGATGGCGAGAAGCAACGCGTTTTGAGCAGGCGGTGGCCACACCCCCGCAGACGCCCACTTCGGCGCGAGCAAGCTCAAAGCCCCAAACCAAGCGTCTGCGGTGGATGTGACCAGGCCTCCGCGGCGGCGTTACCGCGTGTCGCCGCCACCCTTCACCACGGCGGCGCGCCCCGCCTCGAGCCTTGCCACCGGGATCCGGAACGGCGAGCACGAGACGTAGTTCAAGCCCACGGCATGGAAGAAGTGAATCGACTCCGGATCGCCGCCGTGTTCGCCACACACGCCCAACTTGATGTCGGGGCGGGTGGAGCGACCCTCCTCGATCGCAATCTTCATGAGGCGACCGACCCCCAGCCGGTCAACGGACTCGAAGGGCGACACGCTGAATACGCCCTTCTCGGTATAGGGATTGAAGAACGCTCCCTCGACGTCGTCTCGCGAGAAGCCCCACGTAGTCTGGGTGAGGTCGTTGGTACCAAACGAGAAGAACTCGGCCACGTCCGCCATCCGGTCCGCCGTCAAGGCGGCACGCGGGAGTTCGATCATGGCGCCCACCGGGATATCCAACTCCACACCCTGCTCGGCCGCGACGGTTGCCAGGATCGCATCCGCCTCGTCCTTGACCAGGTGCAGCTCCATCACCGACGCCGCGAGCGGGACCATGATCTCCGCGTGCGGCGTGCCGCCGGCCTTGATGCGCGCGGCCTGAGCCTCGGCGATCGCCCGCATCTGCAACGTGAACAGGCCCGGGATCACGATGCCGAGGCGCACGCCGCGCAGTCCGAGCATCGGGTTTGCCTCGTGCATGCGCTGCACTGCAGGCAGGAGGAGCGCGTCCCTGTCCACGTCGGGACCCGTCTCCCCGCGTTCCTTGGCCAGTGCCACCTTGACTGAGAGCTCGGTCAGGTCCGGCAGAAACTCGTGAAGCGGCGGGTCGATGAGTCGAATGGTGACCGGGAGCCCGTCCATCTCGGCGAGCAGGCCGATGAAGTCCTCGCGTTGCAAGGGTAGAAGTGCGTCGAGCGCCACCTGCCGCTCATCGTCCGTGGTCGCCAGAATGAGGTGTTCGACCAGTTCGCGCCGCTCGCCCAAGAACATGTGTTCTGTGCGGCACAGGCCGATGCCCTCGCCGCCCCACATGCGGGCCCGCTTGGCGTCGTCCGGTGTGTCGGCGTTCGCGTAGACGCCCAACCGTCTCGCGGCGTCGGCATGGCTCAGGATCTCGTGGACGGCGACGACCAGGTCGCGCGTGTTCTCATCGTCCTCGGGCAGTTCAGAAAGCGCGACGTCGAGACCCTCCTCGAGGTAGCGCACCACGGGGGAGGGCATGACAGGCACGCTCCCGAGGAACACCTCGCCGGTGGAGCCGTCGATGGCGATGATTTCGCCCTCGGTGACCACGCGGTCGCCCACGGTGACGGTTCTGGCGTGGGCGTCGACGTCGAGCGCCTCGGCGCCCACCACGCAGGTGGTGCCCATGCCGCGCGCCACCACGGCGGCGTGAGAGGTCTTGCCGCCCCGACAGGTGAGCACACCCACGGAGGCGATCATGCCGCCCAGGTCGTCGGGGTTGGTCTCCCGACGCACCAGGATCACGTCCTTGCCCTGTGCGGCCCACTCCTGGGCGGTGGCCGAGGCGAACACGGCGGCGCCCACGGCGGCCCCGGGGGAGGCGGCCATGCCCTTTGCCAGCAACTGACGCTCGGCGTTGGGGTCGAACTGCGGAAACATCAGCTTGTTGAGCTGTTCCCCGGTGACCCGCTCAAGCGCCTCATCCTTGGTGATGATGTGCTCATCGACCAGCTGATTGGCGATGCGGAACGCGGCCGCGGCGGTGCGCTTGCCCACCCGGGTCTGCAGCATCCACAGCTTGCCCCGCTCGACGGTGAACTCGATGTCGCACAGGTCGCGGTAGTGGCTTTCGAGAGTGCGCATGGCTTGCCGCAGTTCGTCGAATGCCTTCTTGTCGAGCCTCTCGAAGTCGGCCAGGGACAGGGTGTTCCTGATGCCAGCCACCACGTCCTCGCCCTGCGCGTTCGGCAGGTAGTCGCCGTAGTCGCCCACCATGCCGGTCGACGGGTCGCGAGTGAAGCAGACGCCCGTTCCGGAGTCGTCGCCGAGGTTTCCAAAGACCATGGCCACGATGTTGACCGCGGTGCCGAGATCGTCGGAGATGCGCTCGCGCCGGCGATACAAGCGCGCGCGTTCGGTGTTCCAGGAGTTGAACACCGCTTCGATAGCCAGGTCCAGCTGCTCACGCGGCTGCTGCGGGAAGTCGCGGCCGGACTCGGCCTTGACGATGGCCTTGAACTCGTCCACCAGGTCGCGCAGGTCCTCGGCAAGAAGATCCGTATCGGCCGTGATCCCCCGCTCCTCCTTCTTCGCCTCCAGCGCGTTGCTAAACAGTTCGCCGTCAATGTCGAGCACCGTCTTGGCGAACATCTGGATCAGGCGCCGGTAGGAGTCCCAGGCGAAGCGGGCGTCTCCCGCGAACAACGCGAGCCCCTCAACGGAGGCGTCGTTGAGGCCGACGTTGAGGACGGTCTCCATCATTCCCGGCATCGAGAACTTCGCACCCGAGCGCACGGACACCAGCAACGGATCGTGGGTGTCTCCCAGCAGCCGCCCGAGCGAGTCTTCGAGACGCCGAAGCGCCATGGTGACCTGCACACGCAGTTCCGGAGGGAGTGTCGAGGTCTTCATGTAGATGCGACACGCATCGGTCGTGATCGTGAAGCCTGGGGGCACCGGCAGCCCCAGATTCGTCATCTCGGCAAGGTTCGCGCCCTTGCCCCCAAGGAGGTCCTTGAGGTCTCGGTTGCCCTCGCTGAAGTCATAGACGTACTTCTCCATGACACACTCCCATCCACGGGTCCCGGCACCATTGCCGAGACTCTGTCAGTCTCCCCAAGGTCGGCGTGCCGAAGGGGGGGCTTAGGGCCCGGGTAGACGGGCCTCCGAGCCGGGGACCGTGCGAGGCGAGGGGAGGTCGACCACTCGCCCACCGCGACGAGTGCGATTGCCCTTTCCACTCCCGAGCGACTCGTGGAGCCCCACCCGTGTCGCCAGCGAACCATTGACCCGTCATATGCCCACTGCCATGATGAATCCAGGCAAAGGTGCCCCGCCTAGGCCGGGAAGTTGGTCCCCATGGAACTCTCGGATCGCGCGCGCGGCGCGCAGCTGGAAATCGACAAGGTCACCGACTTCTTCGGAGTCATGGGTGCGCTGGCCGATCAACCCGACGCCCTCGACTTCACCTTCGGAAACCCGCACGAGATGCCTTTGCCTGGCCTTGTCGAGGCATTGCGCGCCCAGGTGGAGCCACAGACCGTCGATTGGTTCGCCTACAAGTCGAGCGTGCGGACGGCGCAGCAGGCCGTCGCCGACGGGCTGACGGCCGAGTTGTCTATGCCCTTCGAGCCGGACGACATCGCCATGACGCAGGGAGCGTTTGGGGCCATCAACCTCGCCTTTCACCTGCTGGCGGACCAGGGCGACGAGGTGATCGTGCCGGTCCCAGGGTGGTTCTGCTACGCACCGATGCTGCGTGCCGCCAATATTGTGCCCGTGGGAGCATCCCTCGAGCCCGTTTCATGTGATCTCGACGTGGAGGCCATTGCACGAGCCATCACCCCGCGCACCCGAATCGTGGTGGTGAATTCGCCCGCCAACCCCACGGGGCGCGTTTACACCCGCGCCCAGCTGGATGATCTCGCGACAGTCTTGAACGAGGCATCGGACCGCATCGGCCGCCGGATCTGGCTGCTGTCCGACGAGCCGTATCGTCGCATCCGCTTTGACGACATCCCGTTCACCACCCCCGCGGCCGCATACCCATGGACCATGATCGATTACAGCTACGGCAAGGTGCTGCTCGCGCCGGGGCAACGGGTCGGCTATCTCGCGTTGTCGCCTTCAATGCCCGATGTTGACAAGCAGGCATTCCGCGACGCGTTCACCCCAGTCCAGCTGGCACTCGGCTGGAACTTCCCGAACGCGATCATGCA
This sequence comes from Demequinaceae bacterium UBA4004, assembly GCA_002384765.1. The sequence continues at coordinate 27,071 of DGBM01000279.1, read as the reverse complement.
GTACGCGGTTCCCGCCTTGGAGTCGGTGTCCATCGACATGGTCGAGTACACCGCGAGACGCAATCGCATGTGTGGCGCCCTGCGCGATGCGGGCTACGAGATTACCCGCCCGGAAGGCACGTTCTACCTGTGGGGTCGAGCGCCGGGTGGCGACGGTGACGCGTTCTGCATGCATATGGCCGAGCGTGGGGTGCACCTCATGCCCGGAAGCCTGTTCGACCGACCGGAGCACTTCCGCATCAGCCTCACGGCGACGATGGAGACCATCGAGAAGGCGTTGCCTATGCTCGTCGACGCCGCGTCATTCGGCTCGTAACGGGGTAGCGAAAATCGCTTAGGTGCGCCGGGGCTTGCGAGGTCCCTTGTCACTGCGGCCCCGCATTGGCCCTTGGTCTGGGCGAATCTCGATGAGTTTGCCGCTGATGCGGGTTCCGGAGAGTCTGCGCAGCGTGTCGTTCGGCAACTGGGCGGGAAGGTCTACCAAGGAGAAGTCCGGGTGAATCTTGATGGCACCGAAGTCCCCGCGACTTAACCCGCCCTCGTTGGCGATGGCGCCCACGATCTGGCGGGGCTCCACCTTGTGCCTCTTGCCCACGGCGATGCGGTACGTCGCCATCGGCCCGGAGGCCTCGCGTCGGAAACGCTCTCCCTTGGGGGCATGCTGCGAACGGGAACGGGGTCCGGCCTGGTCCCTGTCGGGAGCAAACTGCGGTGCCCGCACCTCTTCCGCCGGGTCCAGCAGCAGGGGTGTCTCTCCCTGCGCCACCACCGCGAGAGCGGCGGCGACGTCGGCCTCGGGAACGTCGTGGTGTTCGACGTAGTGGCCCACAATGTCGCGGAACGCCTGAATGCGTTCCACCTGGCTCAGCGCCTCCGTGATGCGGTCGTCAAACCGCGTGAGTCGAGTGGCGTTGACGTCGTCCACGCTCGGCAGGTGCATCTGCGTCAGCGGCTGGCGCGTGGCACGCTCGATCGAGCTCAGCAGCCGTCGTTCGCGCGGGGTAACAAAGCTGATCGCGTCGCCCGTGCGGCCCGCGCGACCTGTACGGCCCACCCGGTGAACATAGGACTCAGTGTCAATCGGAATGTCGAAGTTCACGACGTGGCTGATGCGGTCCACATCCAGGCCGCGCGCCGCCACATCGGTGGCAACCAGAATGTCCAGCTTTCCGTCCCGCAACTGCTTGATGGTGCGCTCTCGCTGGGCCTGCACCACGTCGCCGCTGATAGCGGCCGCGCCGTAGCCGCGGGCCCGGAGCTTTTCTGCGAGCGTCTCGGTCTCGTTCTTGGTGCGGGTGAAGACGATCATGGCCTCGAAGTTCTCGACTTCGAGAATGCGGGTAAGGGCGTCGACCTTCTGCGGATACGAAACCACCAGGTACCGCTGCGTCAGATTGACGGACGTGCTCGTCTTCTCCTTGACAGTGATTTCCTGGGGCTCATGGAGGTATTTCGCTGACAAGCGCCGGATCTGGGCCGGCATCGTGGCCGAGAACAGTGCCACCTGCTTGGTCTTGGGAGTCTGAGCGAGAATCGTCTCGACGTCTTCCGCGAAACCCATCTTGAGCATCTCGTCGGCCTCGTCCAGAACCAGGTACTTGACCTCGGACAGGTCCAGGGTGCCCTTCTCGAGGTGATCCATAATCCGGCCGGGAGTTCCCACGACGACGTGAACGCCGCGCCTGAGCGCGGACAGCTGCGTGCCGTAGCCCTGACCGCCGTACACAGGAAGTACGTGTACTCCCTTGGTGCCAGAGGCATACCGTTCGAACGCCTCACACACCTGCAGGGCGAGCTCGCGGGTAGGTGCGAGGACCAGCGCCTGGGGATTCTTCTGGAAGTGGTCCAGCCTTTGGAGGATCGGCAAGGCGAAGGCCGCGGTCTTGCCCGTTCCCGTCTGGGCGAGGCCGATGACGTCACGGCCCGCCAGGAGCGGCGGAATGGTCGCCGCCTGAATGGCCGACGGGGTCTCGTAGCCGACATCTTTGAGGGTCTTGAGAATGGNNAGGTAGGCGCGCTGCTGTTCGGCGGGTCGTGCTGCCTCTAGTCTCAGTTCATGGGAGATCTCGATACCCTTCGCACCGCGCAAGCCGCCGTGGCGGTGTGTGTGTTTCTCCTGCTGAGCCTGGGCACCTACAGACCCACGCATTCGGCCTTTGCCGCGTGGTGGAGCGGTGTTGTCGCCGCGTCCGCGATGGGTACCCTGGCTTACGTCGTCGGGGAGGGCTCGACCGCGACCGCCGCTGCGGTGATCGGCAACGGTGCTTCCGTGCTGGGCGCGTCGTTTGCTTGGGGGGCGGCGCGTTCGCTGCGGGGGCTCCGGGTGCGGTGGTGGTTCCTTGCGGGCCCCGCCGTTGCGACCGGGCTTGCGACGTGGTGGGAGCGGCCCGAAGGGAACTCGTGGCCCGCGGGTGCGTCGTTACTGGCGGCAATGGCGGCAATGCTGGGACTGTCGGCGGCGGAATTGGTCGCGGAGTACCGTACCAACGTGCGCGGGGGGCGTGTGGACCGACGCGCAGAGACGGGACCCGCGATCGCGACCCTGATGGTCGCGTCGGTATTGGCCTCGGCGTTCTATGTGGTGCGACTTGTGACGTTCCTGTCCGTGGGTCCCGACTCGGATTTCTATCGCGACTGGGTCGGCCCCTTCACCACCACTTTTCTGATCATGCTCATGCTGGTGGTGGTTTCGTACACCGTCACCGCACTCAGTCATTATGAGATGGCGCTCGCGTGGAGAGCGAAGGCATCTACGGATGATCTCACCGGCCTGCTACACCGCTCCGCGTTCGTGGAACGTGTCGAGAACCTCATGCGTGACCGCACGGACGGCGGCGCGGTGGCTACGGTCATCGTCGCCGACATCGACCACTTCAAGGACGTCAACGACGTGTACGGGCACAGTTATGGAGACGCCGTGCTCGCGGGCTACTCGCAGGCCATCCGGACGGTTCTTGGGGACGGGGATCTTGCCGCGAGGTTCGGCGGCGAAGAATTCGTGGTCTTCTTGAACGACGCGGATGCCGACAGGGCGATAAAGGTGACGGGTGCCATCAACGACACCTTCATCGACTCCGCCGACCCCGATCGGCACATCCCGACGGTGAGCTACGGAGTCGCGGTCATCCAGGACCACATGAGTCTCCATGAGACCATCCAATTGGCTGACGACGCCCTCTATCGAGCCAAGAGGGCGGGGCGTGCCAGGGTGGTCGCGCACCAGGACGGCGACCTGTAGCGGCGCACATCGCGTGATCGTGGGGGACCGGCGTCCCGGACGAGAGACGATCAAGGCGCCTAGCGTCGACATACATGGTTCCGTTCTACGACCCGATGCGTACATACGAGGACAATGATGCGCACGGCCCGTTCGGCGGCTTTCGGGAGCCTTCGCCGTACGTGTGCGCTGGAAGTCCCTGCGCGGAATTCCTCGGCCATGCGGTGAACCGCCCCTTTGGGATTCCCGCCGGCCCGTTGCTCAACGCCGCATTCTGTGAGGCGGCGTTCCGGACCGGATATGACGTCAACGTGTACAAGACCGTGAGGACCCGCGCCCGCCAGGCACACCCCTTCCCCAACACGCTCGCGGTACACCTGGACGGGCCCTTGACCGTGGAGCGCTCTCGGCTTCCCGTTGTTGCGGACAACGACTTCCGGCACGTCACGAGCATCACGAACTCCTTGGGCGTGCCATCGCGAGATCCCGACGAGTGGCAACCTGACATGGCTTCCGCAGTGCTTGCGGCGGGGCGAGGTCAACTGCTCGTGGGGTCCTTTCAAGGCACGCGGGATGAGGAGGCGGTGGGCGACCGGGAGTCGGCATACATTGCCGACCATGTGCGCGCGGCGACGCTCGTGGCCGAGACGGGTGCGCGGGTCCTTGAGTTGAACCTCAGTTGCCCGAACGAGGGCGCCGCCGACCTGCTGTGTTTCGACACGCCGATGGTGGTCAAAGTCGCCGATGCTGTCAAGAACGCCGTGGGGGATCTGCCCGTGGTGCTGAAATTGGCGTACTTTGTCGAAGATCCCCCGCTGGCGCAGCTGGTGGCCGCCACGCGCGACATCGTGCAGGGGTACGCGGCGGTCAATACGATCTCCGCCACGCTGGTGCGCCCGGACGGTCGCCAAGCCTTGCCTGGCGAGGGTCGGGACGTGGGGGGCGTGTGCGGCGCCGCGATCGCGTGGGCCGGGCTGGAGATGGTGGGGCGCCTGGCCGCGCTGCGAGACCGCGGACGTCACGACTTCTCGATCATTGGGGTCGGAGGGGTGCGGAGTCAAGAGGATTACGCCGCTATGCGACACGCCGGTGCCGACGTGGTCATGAGCGCGACTGGCGCGATGTTTGATCCGTTGCTGGGCGTGCGTATTCAGGGCGCTGCGGAGGGCGCGCGCTCTCGCTGACAGGTGGGTCCAGGGACCAACGGCCTATGGATGCCCAAACACTAGAAATAGTGTTGGTGCTTCGCCTTTCACACCATATGTAGTGGTCGGCGGGACCACGAGAGACTGCCCCGAGTGGTGCAATGTCGAAGCGATTGTCAGCAGCAGAGGAGCACCATGAGCATCACGGACCTGAACGGCACGGCATCCCCGGCGGAGGCCTCGAGCGATCAGGCGACGCTCCTCGTCGTCAAGCGTGACGGCCGCACCTTGCGTTTTGATGACGGGCGCATCGGCGCGGCCCTGACAAAGGCCTTCGCGGCGGTCCACGGTGAACGTGGGGCCATGCATGAGCGGTCGATCAAGCACCTCGTCACGCGCGTCGACAAGGAGCTCGCGGAGCGCTTCGTGGGCGAGGTCAAGATCTACGAGATCCAGTCCGTGGTGGAGCACGTGCTCCTGGAGGCCCGGGAGTACGACGTCGCGCAGGCGTATATCGACTACCGCGTGCAGCGTGACTTCTCGCGCAGCAAGGCGACGGACCTCAACCACTCCATCGTGAAGCTGCTCGACAAGGACTCGAGCGTGGTGAACGAGAACGCCAACAAGGACGCCGAGGTGTTCAATACGCAGCGGGACCTGACGGCGGGCACGGTGGGCAAGGCCATCGGGCTGCGCATGTTGCCGGCTCACGTCGCAAACGCCCACCAGAAGGGCGACATTCACTACCACGACCTCGACTATCACCCCTATGCACCGATGACGAACTGCTGCCTCATCGACTTCGAGACGATGCTGTCCAAGGGTTTCCGTATCGGCAATGCGCAGGTGGACTCGCCCCGGTCCATCGGCACGGCGACGGCGCAGATTTCGCAGATCATTGCGAACGTGTCCTCGAGTCAGTACGGAGGCTGCACCGTCAACCGCATCGACGAACTGCTGGCCCCCTACGCGGCCATGAACTACGCGAAGCACGAGGCCGACGCGGAGCAGTGGATCGAGGACGTCGACCGGCGCGCCGAATTCGCCGCATCGAAGACCCGTAAAGACATCTACGACGCCATGCAGTCGCTCGAATACGAGATCAACACGCTGTTCACGTCCAACGGGCAGACGCCGTTCACCTCGTTGGGGTTCGGTTTGGGCCACGGATGGTACGAGAAGGAGATCCAACGCGCGATCCTTCAGAACCGCCTCAGCGGACTCGGCAAAGAGGGACGCACCGCGATCTTCCCCAAGCTGCTGTTCACCATCAAGGAGGGGCTCAACCGCAAGGCCGGCGATCCGAACTACGACATCAAGGAACTCGCCGTCGAGTGCGCCACCAAGCGCATGTACCCCGACGTGCTGAACTACGACAAGATCGTCGAACTTACGGGCTCCTTCAAGGCCCCCATGGGCTGCCGGTCTTTCCTGCAAGGGTGGGAGGACGAGAACGGCGACGACCGCGTCGAGGGGCGCATGAATCTCGGCGTCGTGACCCTCAATTTGCCGCGCATCGCCCTGGAGTCTGAGGGCGACGTCGGCATCTTCTGGGCGCTGCTTGAAGAACGCCTGGCGACGATGCGCGACGCCATCATGTACCGCGTGGAGCGGTGCAAGGAGGCCGTGCCGGGCAATGCGCCCATCCTCTACGTCCACGGTGCATTTGGTAAACGTCTCAACCCCACGGACGAGGTCGACACCTTGTTCCGAGGCGGACGCGCGACGGTGTCGCTCGGGTACATCGGGCTGTACGAGGTCGCGACGGCCTTCTTCGGTCCCGAGTGGGAGAGCAACCCCGACGCCAAGCACCTGACGTTGAGCGTGCTGGAGTCGCTCCAATCGCACGCCAAGGAGTGGACCGCGGAGTCGGGGTATCAGGTGAGCGTGTACTCGACGCCGAGCGAAAGCCTCACGGATCGTTTCTGCCGTCTCGACAAGGAACGTTTCGGTTCGGTCCCAGACATCACCGACAAGGACTACTACACGAACAGTTTCCACTACGACGTGCGCAAGAGCCCCACGCCGTTCGAGAAGCTCGACTTCGAGGCGGAGTACGCGCGTTACACGTCGGGTGGGTTCATCCACTACTGCGAGTACCCGGTGCTCCAGCAGAACCCGAAGGCGCTCGAGGCGGTGTGGGACTACTCGTATGACCGCGTGGGCTACCTCGGAACGAACACGCCCATCGACCGCTGCTACGAGTGCGGATTCGCGGGCGACTTCACCCCGACAGCCCGCGGCTTCTCATGTCCGGGATGTGGCAACGAGGATCCGCGTACCTGTGACGTCGTCAAGCGCACGTGCGGCTACCTGGGCAATCCCCAGCAACGGCCGATGGTTCACGGACGCCACACGGAGATCGCCGCCCGTGTGAAGCACATGCCCGCCGACGACAACCGCGTGCCGTTGTCTGCACTCGACTAGGGGAGCGCGTCATGTCCCTCACGCCCATCCCGAGGCTGTGGAAGGCCGAGAAGGTCAGTCACAAATACGTCGCCGACTACAAGCCGTTTTCGTTTGTGGACGGCGAGGGAGTGCGTTGCAGCCTGTACGTCAGCGGGTGCCTGTTCAAGTGTGAGGGGTGCTTCAACGAGGGTGCGTGGAGCTTCCGATGCGGGCAGCCCTACACCGATGAACTGGGCGACCGGATCATGGCCGACCTCGCTCACCAGTCCGTCCAGGGGCTATCAATCCTGGGAGGCGAGCCGTTCCTCAACACCCAGGTATGCCTTGACGTGGTGGGCCGTTTGCGCGCCGCGTACGGCCACACCAAGGACGTGTGGTGCTGGAGCGGCTACACGTTCGAGGAACTGATCGCGGACTCCGAAGACAAGCTGGCCCTGCTTGCCGAAGTCGACGTCTTGTGTGAGGGCCGCTTTGAAGAGCATCTGAAGGACCTTTCGCTGGCGTTTCGCGGCAGCGGCAACCAACGGGTGCTGGACGCACGGGCCTCGCTTGCTGCGGGGAGTCCGATCAGGTGGACCGGCAGCGATTAGGGGTTGCTGCGCGCCGCGAAGGCTCCCCGGAGTGACACCTTCTTGCCGTATTCGATCGAGCCGTACTTGAAGATCCTCACGGCCACCTGCAACACGATTGCGGCCAGTACGAACATGACAACGATGTCCACGATCGCCATCCACAGTGGCAGCGAGCCGAAAGCGTTCCTGAGTAGGGCAGTCACCGGCGCGGTGTAGGGGAAGAGGGTAAATACCTGCACGATCCGTGGGTCGGCAGAGGTGATGATCAGCGACACGGCGAGGATCGCGATGAACAGGCTGAAGCTCGCGAGGACCACAAGAGTGCCAACGATCATCGGCCGGGGCTCCAACGCGAGGTGCGCAAAGTCAACGTCGGGGATGTTGATCTTGTCGCGGAGGAACACGTAGCCCGCTGCGATGGGGATCGCGAAAACCAGCATCCGGACAAAGCCGATGATGAACAGGGAGATCACCTTGCCCACGAGGAGCGTCTTCGCCCTGTTCGTGGTGAGGATCATCGCCGTCACGCGGTTCTCCTTGTCCTCCACCGTGGCGGTCAGCATGTGATCACCCATCAAGAGGATCACGATGTAGAAGAGGACCACGTACAGCATCGGGGGGACGACCGACTCGATCCCTCCGGCGAATCAATCCTGGACGCCGCGCTCGCCTGCAAGAGGGAGGACGCCGCGGACGCATACTTGCTGTTGCCAAACTACCCGTCGTTGACCCCATACACGTCGATGGCTTGCGTCGTGGGATCGGCGGGGTACGCGAAGAATGCCTGCACCCGACCCGTCTTGACGTGGGCGATCCCGTCTTCCGCGTTGTCCACCAGGGTCCGCCGGCCGCCTTCGCCGGTTGGGGGTCGACGAGTCGGGAAGCATCAACGTACTCAAACGCGAAGGGTGTGTGGGATTGCGTCTGCTCAGCGCCGCTGGATGAGCTTCCCGAGGCGATGGAGAATAGCGGAGACGACGACCACCAGGCAGGGAACGAGCAGGGTAGCGAGCCAGAATCGCCTCTTGGTGAGCGTGCGCCGTACCTCAACGGTCACGACGTCGCGCGGAGCGTGCGACCTCATCATCATTCGGTCTCCTTCGCGTCGGCCCCGTACACCGCAACGAAGATGTCATCCAGGGATATCAGCGTGGGCGTGAAACCTCGGACCTTACTGCTAGCGCACGTCCCCGACGGCGCCGTCGGCGCGAGCCACGCCGTCCTTGAGGAACAGAATCCGGTCGCAGAGTCTCTCGACCTCCTCCATGTGGTCGGTCACCATCACGACGGCGGCGCCCGCGCGCTTCTGCTCCTCGATGATGTCCATCAAGAGCCGCCGGTTCACGGGGTCGGAGCCCTTGGTGGGCTCATCAAGAATGAGGAGTTCGGGATCATTCATGATCGTGACCCCCGACTGAACCTTCTGCCGCTGTCCCTGCGAGAGCTTGTCGACGCGTGCCGTCGCCCTGTCAGCAATCCCGACCCGTGAGAGATATTCGAGCGACCACGTCTTCGCTGAACCATGATCGAGGCCCTTGAGTGTGCCGAAATGGGTCATCACGTCGATGACGGATTCCTTGTGATAGAGCCCTCGCTCTTCTGGGAGATACCCGAGCCGGTCTCCACGGTCAGGGCTGAACTCGCCTCCACCGATGTGGAGCACGCCACGCGTCGGCCGGTACATGCCGAGCAACGCCCGAAGTGTTCAATGCGGACGAACGGATTGCTGGCGGTCGAGGGTGCTACAACACGCATGATCCTCATGCTATGGGTGCCAGTACGGAGCGTTGCCGGAACACGGTCCCCTGGTCCGGTGACTACCAGCCGTACGGTTTGTAATCCTTAAGGAAGACTCCGAAGATGTCCTCTCCCTGCTCGCCTCTCACCACCGGGTCATACACCCTGGCGGCGCCATCTACGAGGTCTAACGGGGCGTGGAAGCCCTCTTCCGCAAGGCGGATCTTGGTGGGGTGCGGACGTTCATCGGTGATCCAGCCGGTGTCCACGCTCGTCATGAGGATGCTGTCCGTCTCGAACATCTCGCGCGCACTTGTCCGGGTCAGCATGTTGACTGCGGCCTTGGCCATGTTGGTGTGAGGATGGCCAGGTCCCTTGTATCCGCGGCTGAACACGCCCTCCATGGCCGAGACGTTCACCACGTACGCCCGGCCACGCCTGCTCGCCGACGATGCCGCAGCCGCCGCCAACTGGGGTCGGAGCTGGTTGATGAGAATGAAGGGAGCGGTCGAGTTGCACAACTGCACCTCGAGGAGTTCGAGCGCGTCGACATCCCCAACGCCCTGCACCCACGAGTTGGTGTCGTGCAGGTCGGGGATGAGGCCTCCTGCGTCGATGGCACTGCCGTCGGCGAGCTTCGCGAGCGATGATGAGCCGGGCGCAAGGGCCAAGTCCGTGAGCCGTTGGGCGTTGACTCGGGCGACATCGGCCCTGCCGTCGCGCTCGGCCGACGCGCCCATCTGCGCGGCGTGAGCCGACGCAAGCGCAGGGTGAGTGACCACCGCTTCCGCCAGTGCGTGAGGGTGCGGGTCGGCCGTCCTGCCGAGGGTCATCATGCGAGGGCCATGGCCCTCCGCCCACAGCCCTTTCGCGACGGGAACCCGTTCGGCGTCGGCGAGAGGCGAATACGCACCGGGGGAGCGGCGCACCGTCTGTGCGGCATTGTTGATGAGGATGTCGAGGGGACCCTGCGCGGCCACCGTCTGGGCGAGCGAGACCACTTGTGAGGGGTCGCGCAGGTCGATACCCACCACGGTGAGGCGGTGAAGCCACTGGCCGGCGTCGTCCATCGCAGCGAAACGCCGGACGGCATCGTGGGGGAAGCGCGTCGTGATGGTGGTGTGGGCGCCGTCTCGCAGCAGGCGCAGCGCGATGTGCATGCCGATCTTGGCGCGGCCACCCGTGAGAAGCGCGCGCCTGCCGGACAGATCGGTGCGGGCATGGCGCTTGGCGTGACTGAGTGCGGCGCAATCGGGACAGAGCTGGTGATAGAACGCGTCCACGACGTGGTACTTCTGCTTGCAGATGTAGCAGGGTCGCGGCTTGACGAAGGTGCCCGCGATGGGCGCCGAGGCCGTGGCGGTCAGGGTGAGGCCGCGGGTCTCGTCATCGATGCGGTCGGGCGCACCGGTGGCGGTGGCCGCCACCACGGCGCCGTCAGCCTCGGCGATGGCGGCACGCTTTTCGCGGCGGCGCGTCTGCTTGACGGCCTTCACCATCCGCGAGGTGGCGTGCCGGACCGCGACAAAGTCAGGATGATCCTCGCCCACCTCGTGGAGACTCCCCAACACTCGCAGCGTGGTCGCTAGATCGTCGGGGTCGATGCCGCCAGACACGCTGGACGGTGGCGGGGAATCGTGTGGCACGCGAAGGAGCCTACCCAAGCACGGCGCGGCGCGTGTGCTGCACTGACGGGTTGCCGATGCCCCTTCTCGTTGTGCGCACGCCATCGAGCGCAGCGCAGGACTACCGCCACCGTGTGGGTACACCTTCCACTAGACGGGAACAGATGGTGCGGTTCCGGCCATCGTTCCGAGCTCCTGTGCCGCGTGCTCAAGCGCGGAACGTACGGCGCCGATCGCCGAGTCGTGCCGTGACGAGCGACGAGCCGCGGTAAATACGGTCCGGTGGGCGGCGGGGTCTAGCGAATGCGCGAGCGCGGCCATGTCTCCGCGACCCCACATGAGACCCGGAAGCAGTCCCACCGCCAAGCCAGACTCGATGTAGCGAACGTGCGCCTGGAGATCGGCGGTCTCGAATCGCACGTCGGGCTCGAACCCCACAGTCCGGCACGCCTGCTCCGCGAAGTGGCGCGTCGCGGTTCCTCGCGGCTCCATCACCCAGATGGCGCCCGCCAGGTCCGAAAGCCCTGACGCGTCCACCCACGGCCCGCCCACGCACAGCCTGATCTCGTCGGTGACGAGCGGACGACGGTCGACGTCGGGGTAGTGGGGCGCGGAGTGATGCGGGTATTCCTCCGCCACCACGAGGTCGAAGTCGCGGGCCCACGTGTCCGCAAGGGCGGCTCCCGGCTCGGATTGCGTGACGAGTACCCGCAGTTCGGGGTGGGAGGTGCCAAGGGCGCGCAACGCGGGAGGCACGAGCGCCAACGCGGCGGACTGGAACACCGCGAGTCTTACGGTTCCCCGCACGGACTGCCGGTGCAGCCGGAGTTCCGCTTGCGCCTCCTCGAGGGTTGCGAGCACCGCGTCCGCATGGACGACCAGTCGCTCTCCAGCGGGGGTGAGCCGAAGGCGACGGCCGGACCGCACGGTGAGGGGTACCCCGGCCTCCCGCTCGAGCGCCGCCAGCTGCTGCGACACTGCGGACGGCGTGTACCCCATGGCGTCGGCCGTGGCCGCGAGGGTGCCGCGCACGGCGAATTCCCGGAGCATCGCGAGTCGGGTCAGATCGAGCATGACAATAGTTAAGCACGATTGATGTGTTTGCTTGAGAAATGTGAACTGGTGCTGATCGCGTAAACGGCGCAGACTGTCACAAACGCCGAGAAGGAGTACCGATGCGCGCAATCCCTACGACGTCGCCAGGGATGGTCGCCCAGCACCACGGGACGGATGACGTTACGGCCGTCGTGAAGGACTGGTTGGTGAGGTCCCGGGCGTATCCGGTCAGGGGGTCGGCCAAGCTGCTCGCGGGTTTGCTGAGAGAAGAAGGCGGCCTCGCATTTCTGACGCAGTTTGTTGACGGCGTCATTCGCCCCGAGGACACCCGCGTGGCGGCCAAGAACTTTCGTGCCATGGCGGCTCGCAACACGCATTTCCTTCCGATCTACCAGCGGGCCCTGCTGCGCATCGGTTCCTGGGCTTCTCACCTCTTGCCCGCCCTCGTGGTGGCGGTGGCCCGGCGCACCGTGCGGCTCATGGTGTCGCACCTGGTCGTGGATGCCACTCCCGAGCGGCTTGGTCCGGCTCTGGGCGCGTTGCGTGCACAGGGACACCGCCTCAACGTCAACCTCTTGGGAGAGGCCGTGCTGGGGCGCGCCGAGGCCGCGCGGCGTTTGGAGCGCACCGAGGCGCTGCTGAGAAGGTCCGACGTCGACTACGTTTCCCTGAAGGTGTCCGCGGCCGTCGCCCCGCACAACCCGTGGGCTTTCGAGGAGAACGTCGCGCACATCGTCGACACGTTGCGGCCGCTCTTCAGGGCCGCCCTCGACGCCGACGGCGCGTTCATCAACCTTGACATGGAGGAGTATCGCGATCTCGACCTCACGATGGCGGTGTTCACCACACTGCTCGGCGAGGACGAATTCGCGGGACTGACCGCCGGCATCGTGCTCCAGGCCTACCTGCCAGACGCCATGGGCGCGATGGTTCACCTCCAGGAATGGGCTGCCGCGCGCGTGGAGCGTGGGGGCGCGCCCATCAAGGTGCGGCTGGTCAAGGGCGCCAACCTCTCGATGGAGCGAGTGGACGCCGAGGTCCACGGCTGGCCGCTCGCCACGTGGCACACCAAGGCGGAGTCGGATGCCCAGTACAAGCGGATGGTCGACTATGCGCTGGTCCCTGAGCGCACTCGCGCAGTCCGCGTAGGGATCGCCGGGCACAACCTCTTTGACATTGCCCACGCCCACCTGACGTCCAAGGAGCGGGGTGTCGAGGACGCAGTCGACTTTGAGATGCTGCTCGGCATGGGCGAGCACGTGGCGCGCGCCGTCACCCAGGACGTCGGTGCGCTTCGGTTGTATACGCCCGTGGTTCACCCCCGGGAGTTTGACGTCGCGCTCGCCTATTTGGTGCGCCGTCTCGAGGAGGTGGCGAGCACACAGAACTTCATGTCCTCCCTGTACGACATGGACGCCAACCCGGATGTGTTCGAGCTCGAGCGGCACCGCTTTGTGGAGTCCTGGGGCATCGCGGAACAGCCCGCCGAACCCACCCATCGAGCAGTTCAGCGTCGTCGGGGGTCGGAATGGGTTTCAGGATTCTCCAACGCGCCCGACATGGACCCCTCGGTGCCCTCGACCCGAGCCTGGGCGAGAGAAATTCTGGTCAAAGCCGAGACGTCGAAGGCCGGCCGTTCCACCCTTGATGCCGCACGGGTGGACTCCGCCTCACAACTTGACCACGAGGTTGCCACCGCTCACGCGGGCGCCGACGCGTGGCAGGCGCTCAGCGCCGAGGACCGGGCGGCATTGCTTCACGCCGCCGGGGAGGCGCTAGAGTCCCACCGCGCCGAACTCATCGAAGTCATGATGTCGGAGGCAGGCAAGACCATCGACCAGGCGGATCCGGAGGTTTCCGAGGCGGTCGACTTCGCTCACCACTACGCGGAGCGATCCCTCGACCTGTGGGCAATGCCAGGAGCAGCGCCGGTGCCGCGCCACGTCACCCTGGTCACGCCGCCATGGAACTTTCCCGTGGCGATCCCCGCGGGATCCACCCTGGCTGCGCTTGCCGCAGGTTCCGCGGTCATCCTCAAGCCCGCCGCGCAGTCGGCGCGGTGCGGGGCGGTCCTTGCGGAGGCGCTGTGGGAAGCAGGGATTCCCCGTGAGGTACTCCGCCTCATCACGATCAACTCCAAGGTCCTGGGAAAGCCGCTCATCACCGACGAACGCATCGACCAGGTGATCCTCACCGGCGGATACGAGACCGCCGAGAGATTCTTGTCGCTGCGGCCGAGCCTGAACCTGTTAGCGGAGACCAGCGGCAAGAACTCCATCATCGTCACCCCGTCGGCCGACGTGGACCTGGCGGTGAAGGACGTGGTGGCATCGGCGTTCGGTCATGCCGGGCAGAAGTGCTCGGCGGCCTCGCTCGTGATAGCGGTCGGCTCCATCGCCACCTCACGACGTTTTCTGACCCAGCTGGAGGACGCGGTGACGTCGCTCGTTGCAGGGCCGGCCTCCACGGCCACCACACAGATGGGGCCCGTGATCGAGCCCGTGTACGGGAAGTTGGAGCGCGCACTGACGAGTCTCGAGCCGGGCGAAAGGTGGGTGGTCGAACCGCGAGACCTTGACGGCAGAGGCATGGCGTGGACGCCCGGGCTCAAGACGGGAGTCGCCCCCGGATCGTTCTTCCACCAGACCGAATGCTTCGGCCCGGTGCTCGGCATTATGGTCGCGGATACGCTTGAGGAAGCAATGGCCCTGCAAAATGCGGTCGACTACGGCCTGACGGCGGGGCTGCACTCCCTGGACAAGGCGGAGATTGAAGGGTGGTTGGCCACCGTTCAGGCGGGCAACGTCTACGTCAATAGGGGAATCACGGGCGCGATCGTGCAGCGTCAGCCCTTCGGCGGATGGAAGCGGTCTGTTGTCGGCCCCAGTTACAAGGCGGGAGGTCCGCATTATCTCCAGTGCCTCACCGATTGGGCGCCCCGTGACGCCGCCCCCACCACCGAAGTCCTCCCACGTGGAGACAGTGTGGAGGCCTTCCTCGAGTGCGCCGAGGCGCCCGCCTGGGTGCGAGACGCGGTGACGGCCGACGCGCGCGCATGGACCTCCCAATTCGGCACGGCGATCGATCGGACGGGCCTCGTCTCCGAGGCGAATGCGTTGCGCTATGCACCCGCCGATACGGACATCCGTTGGGACGGAGTTGCCCCAGCGAACGCGCTCGTCCGGGTCTGCGCGGCCCGCGTCAGGACCGGCGGCGGGGGAGTAGTGTCCTCACCCGTGCCGCTGCCGGCGGACGTGGCAGAGGCGCTGGATGCCGAAGGCGTGAGCCTGCGGGTCGAGCCGTGGGACGCATGTCTGCAACGAGCGGCGAAACGGCTCGGGGGACGAGTGAGGGTGGTGGCCGCCGCCGGAAACGCGGTTCACGGAACGGCCCAGGTGGCGGTATTCGCTCAGCCCGTGACCGCCAACCCCGAACTTGAACTGCTGCCCTTCCTGCGCGAGCAGGCGGTGTCGATCACCACACACCGATTTGGAACGCCGTTCGAGGTGGCGCGCGAAGTGGCGGACGCGCTGTAAGAGGCACCGCATGGTGGCCAGCACCGCGCTGCAGGGGAAACTAGGTGCGCTGCCTGGCCGCGCGATCTTGTGCGTGAAACGCGCGTGCGGCGGTGACAAACGCGTCAAAGAGACCCTGGGCGCCGGGATCTTGCTCGGGGTGCCATTGGGTAGCCACGCAGAAGGTGAGCGAAGGGTCCTCGACCGCTTCGATCACGCCGTCATCGCCCCATGCCGAGACAATCAGCCCGTCACCCAACTGCGCAATGGACTGGTGATGGTAGACCGGAACGTCGCGTCGGGCGGGGTGCAGATGCGCGAGCAGGGTCCCTGGCACCATCGAGACCGGCATCGTCACGAAGACACCGTCGCTGCCTTGATATCCGGTGTGGCCCACCACGTCGGGCACGTGCTGCACCAAAGAGCCGCCTCTGGCAACATTGAGGACCTGTGCGCCCCTGCAGACGCCAAGGATCGGCAGGTCACGACCCTGCGCGGCCGCGATCAGCGCAAATTCCCACGCGTCGCGTTGGCGGCGCGGCGGGTCCGTTTCAGGGTGAGGTGCTTGCGCGTAGGCGACGGGGTCGACGTCGTAGCCACCCGAGATGCACAGCCCGTCAAGTCCATCGAGCACCTCAGCCGCGCCAGCCGGTTCGGTGTCTTGTGGGGGCAAGACGACGATTGTCGCTCCGGCCCGCTGAATCGGCACGATGTACGACGTGGGCAAGAAGACTGCCGGGACGTCCCACACGCCCATGACGGCACGTTCAAGATAGCTGCTGACGCCGATGAGGGGGCGGCGAGGCTCGGTCACTGCCACCTGCCTCGGGCCACCAGTAGCTCCTTCAAGAGGTCAGCGCGGTCTGTGACGATGCCGTCGACACCGAGATCGAGCAAGTCGGCCATCCGATCTGCGTCGTTGATCGTCCACACGTGAACGACTTTGCCGGCCGCGTGTGCCGCACTCAAATGCCGCTTCGTGAGAAGCGGTACGGGTCCCATCGACACGGGAATCTGAAGGGCATCGACCTTCCTGAGCGCGCCGGCCACATTCGCACCCGCCATGCCACCCAGGAAGAACGCGGCCGCCTCACGGGTTCCGGCGGACGTCGCCACCGGTCGCGTGAGGCGCGCGGTCGTGGCGTCGCGTCTCGCCGTGGAAAAGGAGGCGAGGCAGACGCGATCGTGCGCCTTGGTCTTCTCGATCGCCTCCGCCACCGGACCGATGCCGGACTCCGCCTTGACGTCGATGTTCACCCGCAGGTCTGGCCACGTGCCGAGGATGTCCTCCAGCATCGGAACGGGCTCTTTGCCGCCGATGCGGGCGAGCTTCACCCGCGCCCAGGGGAGGTCGGCGACCTCACCCGTGCCGTCCGTCGTCCGGTCCAGAGACTCATCGTGAAGAGCGACCGCGACCCCGTCGACAGTGCCGTGTGCGTCGGTTTCCACATAGCGAAAGCCCATATCGACCGCCGCCTGGAACGCGACCATGGAGTTCTCGAGCCCATCACGGGAGAACCCTCTGTGCGCGAGGGCGGCAACGGAGCCTGCCGCGCCAAAGTACGGGTGTGAACTCATGGGATCACACTATCGAGCCAGCGCATGATTGACCTCAGATACTGCTCGCGGGGCGCCTCCTGCGACAGCGACAGTTCGTGAACGCCTCCGGGGATGACCAGCTGCTCCACGTCGTCGCCGATCCGCGGCGCCAGCCGAACAATGTCGTCGACGTTCAGCACCGTATCCTGCCGATCCAGCAGGGGATTGCGGGGCACGTCCGGGCCGCATGAGTCAGACATCGCGACCAGTACGGGAACGCGCACGCCAAGGCCATGGGACACCCGGGCCCGAGCGCGCCGTACCGCGGCCAACCACGCCGCTCGAATGGGCACACCGGTCGGTCGCTTGAGGGCGAAGTCGAACTCCCACCGGCCCCCGCCGGAGACATGTTGATGCTGGGCATAGACCGATGGGGCGGAAGCCACCACCGCCAACGGGCGGATCGCCGCGAAGAGGGGCAGCAGCGTCATCCTGGCCCTGTCGAGGCGGGTGAGCCTCGTCCCGAACAGGGGGGAGTCAAGAATGAGGCCCGCGAGAGCCGGGTGGGGTCGGTCCGCCGCCCAGATGGCCGCCGTCAAGCCGCCAGTCGAATGCCCATGGATGACGATGGGGAGGCCGGGGTGCATGGCGGCAAGTGCAGCGACGGCAACAGCGATGCCGTCGCCCTGCTCCGCCGCATCGGCCATGTAGTGCGGAATGTCCCCAGTCCTCAACGAGCGCCCTGCGCCCGCCAGATCCACCGCGTAGAAGGCGTGTCCGGCGTCGGTGAACGCCCGTGCAAGGTGGTCCTGGAAGAAGTAGTCGTTGTAGCCGTGCACGTGCAGCACCGCCAAGCGCGGTGAGTCGGGTTGCGTCAGGGGCCGGACCAGCGTGATGGGCGCGATCGACACCCGCTCAAAGCCCGGCAAGAGGTCGGGAGTCCAGCGGCTGACCGATGAGCCCATGTAGGGAGCGTATCCGGCGCGACTCGCCGTGCTGGGACGGTTCGCCACCCTTCGTTCATCAAGACCGGGCACACTGTCTCCATGAGCAATGGAGCTGACCCCACAGACCTGCCTTCCGTCCGCGACGCGATGCCGCCCGAGGGCGGCTATCCGGAGGTCCCGCGATCCCGGGTGGTGGCGTGGGCGCTGTGGGACTGGGCCACGCAACCGTTCAACTCCGTGATCATCACTTTCGTGTTCACGGCGCTGTACCTCACGTCGGATAACTTCATCGATCCGGCGTTGGTGCCGCTGGGACAGGGGAACGACGCCTACGACGCGGCGATCGCCCACTTGACGAGCAGCCTTGGCTGGGGAATCGCGTTGGCAGGCGTGCTGGTCGCCGCACTGGCGCCAGTCCTCGGTCAGCGAGCCGACGCCACGGGACGACGCAAGGCGTGGCTGGGGTTGAGCACCGCGCTGTTGGTCGCGAGTATGTTCGGGCTGTTCTTTGTGCAGGCAACACCGCCGTACTTCTGGCTCGGCGTGAGCCTGATCGCCGCCGGGACGGTGGTCAGCGAGGTGGCCGGCGTCAATTACAACGCGATGATCGTGCAGGTATCGACCCCCAAGACGGTCGGTCGCGTGTCGGGCCTCGGCTGGGGCATGGGCTACTTGGGCGGAATTGTGGCCCTCGTCATCGTGGTGGTTCTCGATGGCGCCGATTGGTTGGGGATGGACACCTCGAACGGCATGGCCTATCGCCTCATTGCGGTCGGTTGCGCCGTCTGGACCCTTCTGTTCGGATGGGCCGTCTTTGTGTTCGTGCCGGAGGCTCCCCGCGCCGACCGGCCGAGGGTGGGGCTGCTCCGGGGATACGCGGTCCTGTGGAATGACCTCAAGGATCTCTGGAATCATGCCCGGTCCACACTCTGGTTCTTGCTTGCGTCGGCCGTGTACCGGGACGGTCTCGCCGGCGTCTTTACCTTTGGCGCAATCATTGCCGCCAAGTCGTTCGGCTTCTCGGATCAGCAAGTCATCGTGTTTGGTATCGCGGCAAATCTCATCGCTGGCGCGTCGACCGTGGTCGCCGGACGCTTTGACGACAGGCTGGGGCCGCGCACCGTCATCGTTGCGTCATTGACGGTCATCATCGTCTCGGGGGTGCTGGTGGTGGCCCTTCAAGCCGTAGGCGCCGTGGTCTTCTGGGTCTTCGGTCTCGCTCTCAGCGCCTGCGTCGGCCCCGCTCAGGCGGCGTCCCGATCCCTGCTCGCTCGTGTGAGCCCGCCGGGCCGGGAGGCCGAGATCTTCGGCCTGTACGCGACCACCGGGCGGGCGGCGTCCTTCCTCGCCCCCGGAATGTGGGCCTTGACGATCGCCATCACTGGCGCCACCATTTGGGGCACCCTGGGAGTGATCTTCGTGGTGCTCGTCGGGCTTGTTCTGCTCACCCAGGTGCGGACTCCGGCGGACAAGGGGGCGTCCACTCAGGTCTGACGTCGCGGAAGGAAGTGACCCTCGGGTTCGTTGCACAATGCGAGGGGGAGTCGTCTAGTCGCAAGGAGAATCATGAGCGCGATCAGCACCGCCACTGCCACCTGGTCCGGATCGTTGCCCGAGGGCGCGGGCACGACGACCTTGGCGTCGTCGGGACTGGGCACTTTCGGTACGTCGTGGAAGGCCCGATCTGAGGGTTCGAACTCCACGACGACCCCTGAAGAGCTCCTGGGTGCGGCACACGCGGCTTGCTACTCGATGGCCATGGCCCATGCACTGGGAGACAAGGACCTGGTCGCCAGCTCGATCGACGTCAGGGCAAGAGTCACCTTCGTGCCCGGCAAGGGGATCACCCACATCGGCCTGAGCGTGTCGGCGGACATCTCGGGGCTCACGCCCGACGAGTTTGCCGCGCTGGCCGAAGAGGTGAAGGGCGCGTGCCCCGTCTCGCAGGCGCTCACCGGAACGACGATCGAACTAGAAGACGTCACGCTACTGTAGCCGCGACATACCACCCGGGGTATAGTCGTCCGATGCGCCTCTTCTGGACCGAACTTGGTCGCTGGCCAGCAAAACGCTGGTGGTTCGCCGTTGCGACGGCGATCGCGACCTACCTGTTCATCGCCCTGCCCACCGATCTCATCGACAACCCGGTCTTTGGTCGTGACGTGCCGGTCACGTCCTGGGCCAGGGGAGTGTTGCTGGTGAGTTCTGTGCTGGCGGGTCTGGTTGCCGCCACCTACGTCGCCGGGCCAGACACGGCACCTCGACGACGCGAAGGTCGGCTTGGATGGGCGGGCGGCATCGCCACGTTTTTCGCAGTCGGGTGCCCCGTGTGCAACAAGCTTGTCCTGCTTGCCTTGGGCTACACCGGCGCCATCCAATACTTCGCCCCTATTCAGCCGTACCTGGCGGTGGGAGCGATCGCGTTGCTGGGCTGGGCGTTCGTCGCCCGCGTGCGCCGGGAACGCTCGTGCAGGCTGCCGTCCCAGCGGAAGGTTCATGCGGACGCCTAGCCCCGTCCTGGCGGTACCGTGCACTTCATGCGCGCGCTGAAGGACTTCGCCCAGGGCATCGGCCTGTATTGGCGTGGTGTGCGCACCTGGAGCGCGGATCCCACCTCGATGGCGATCGGGCTGATCCCAGGACTCATCACCATGGCGCTGTTCGTCGCGATCTTCGTGGCGCTCGGGTGGGGCCTCGCGGGTGCGACCCGTTGGATCGCCGACTCTGCCGTGGGTGCCGATAGCGGGCTGCATGGCATCGTCCAGTTCGTTGCGGGATTGGCGCTGGTGGGGGCGTTCCTGCTGATCGTGGTCTACGCCTTCGTCACCGTCACCTCGGTGGTGGGCCAACCGTTCTTCGAGCGGATTTCGCATCGCGTCGACTCGCGGCTCGGCCCCGTTCCGGTGACGCCCGCGTGGCCATGGTGGAGCAATGCCGCGCGCGGCGTGGGGGAGGGGGCGCGACTCCTGCTCCTCACGGTCCCGCTCGCGATGGGGCTGTTCCTCCTCGGTCTGATTCCGGCCGTCGGAACGGTCGCCTCATGGGTTCTAGGGATGCTGATCGGCGGATGGTTTGTGGCGCTCGATTTCACCGCTATTCCGTTTGAACGCCGGGGAATGGCGCTCCGCGACCGCAGGCGCATCCTGGGCACACGCCGTGCCCGCACACTCGGCTTTGGCGCGATGGCCTTCGTCATGTCGGCGGTGCCCCCGCTGGCCGTCCTCACGATGCCGTCTGCAGTGGCGGGAGGAACGATCCTCGCAAGGCTCGCCCTTGACGAGGTCTCGGCCGACACCCGCGATGCGCCGGGGCCGAGGGGCTAGCGGTCGAGAGACGACTCGAGCGCCGCGACCTCTCCCTGGCACGTCGCGGGGCTGGCGTCTCGGCCGATCGCCAGCAACTGCTGCGCCAGCGACTCCCGATCTGCCGAGGAAGCGAGGGGGCCCAGCTGCGCCTCGATCGCGGCGACGTAGGCGGATTCGGCGGCCAGAGCGGCCCGGGCGCCCGCAGGACTAAGAACTACCCAGGTGCCACGCATGTCCGCATCGCATTCGAAGCGCTCCAGAAGACCCCGCTTCTGCATGCGCGTCACCTGATGCGACGTACGGGACTTCTCCCAGGCGAGCATGTCGCCGATTTCACGGGGTCGCGCGCGATGGTCGGGAAGCTGTGCCAGAGCGCTGAGAATTTCAAATTCGGGCAGGGACACCCCCGCCGCTTCCTGAAGTTGCTGCTCTACTCCGGTGGTGACCTGGCGGGTTGCGAGGTGCAGGGCGCGGAAGAGCGTCACGTCGATGCTGCGAGTATCGCCCATAGTGCAAGGTTAGCCGGGCTCGGTGACGCGTCAAGGAACGCGTGCGAGCCTGCACATTAGTCCACATACTCTGGTGCCATGCCGAATCGCAGACTGGTAGCGCGCGCACCCCTGGACGAGTTGGTTCCGCGGTTTGTCCAGATTCGCGAAGAAGAGGGCGTGCGGGTGACCCGCGGCGCGGCAGTTCTGGCCGAGGTGGCTGACCGTGAGGAGGAGCCCAAACACATCGTCGGCGACCGTGTGGACCTGACGGACCTGCCGTTCGTCACCATCGATCCGGACGGTTCGCGCGACCTGGACCAGGCAATTCACATGGAACGTGCGGGCGACGGCTGGCGAATCCGCTACGCCATCGCAGACGTCGCAGCTCACGTCAGCCCGCGGGGAGCCTTGGACGCCGATACCTGGGACCGAGTCGAGACGGTGTACTGCCCGGACCTGATTGTGGGGCTGCATCCGCCGACCATGTCCGAGGGCTACGCCTCCTTGCTGCCTGGGCAGCGCACCAAGGCGGTGGTGTGGGACCTGGTGGTGGCTGGCGACGGCACCCTGAGGTCGACCGACGTGCGGCGTGGTTGGGTGGTATGCGTGCGGCAGTACTCGTACGCCGAATTGGCGGACGCGCCCCCGCCCGAGGCCGTCGCGTTGGTCTCGTTGCTGGCGGAGTTCGGGGCCGCGCGTCGGAGCGTTCTCCGCGAGGCGGGGGCCGTGACCCTTCCTAAGCCCAGCCAGGAGGTCGAGCGAGATCAAGGAGGACTGAGGCTTGCGTTCCGCGCCGCGGGGGGTATCGAGGATGACAACGCGCAGGTGTCGCTGATGACGGGCATGGCGGCCGCTCGGCTCATGCTTGACGCGGGAGTGGGAGTGCTGCGCACCATGCCTCCGGCGTCGGACGACGCCGTGCGCCGGCTGAAGCGTCAGGCGCTAGCACTGGGTGTCGACTGGCCGCGCGGTGCGGAGTATTCAGGCGTGCTCGACACGATCGACGCCGCATCGGCAACGGGCGCGGCCTTTCTCACCGCGGCGGTCACGCTTTTCAGGGGGGCCGCATGGGAGCCGTTCGATGCGAGCCGGGGTCTACCTGCACCCGACAATGTCACCCACGGTGCACTCGCCGCGCCCTATGCCCACGTCACGGCGCCGTTGAGGCGCCTGGTGGACCGCTATGGCACCGAGATCTGCGTGGCTCACGCCGCCGGGCAGCCGGTCCCATCGTGGGTGACGGACGCCTTGC
>DGBM01000279.1:0-4237 GCA_002384765.1 Demequinaceae bacterium UBA4004 | reverse complement strand
CCTGCGGTGGTGGCTCGCTGCACAGGCGACATCCGCGTTGGAAGGCGAATGCGGGCAACGTTGGTGCACGCCGACATCCGCGACGGCGTCAGATTTGAGGCAGCTCCATGACCGATGCTGAGCGGCACCAGGCGTGGGAGGCGCGTTACGGGGCATCCGCCATGTGGACGGGCAAGGTGAACGCCCATCTGAAGGAATGGATCGGTTCCCATCCGGACACGAGCCCCGGAACGGCCATCGACCTTGCGTGCGGAGAAGGCGGCGATGCAATCTGGTTGGCCACCCGAGGATGGCACGTCACGGGCGTCGACTTCGCACGGGCCGCGATGGTGAGAGCGACCGCCGCCGCGGAAGCCCGTGGGGTGGAGGCCACCTGGGTGGTCGCGGACCTGACGACGTGGGTCGCCGAGATTTCCGCGGACCTGGTCACGGTGTCCTTCCTGCATGAACCGGAGCACGTCCGTGCTGCGGTGTGGCGGTCCGCGGCGCGAGCGGTGGCCGAGGGCGGCACGCTCCTGATCACAGGACACGCCCCGGACGTCGCGGGCGCACCTGGACCGCCAGCGGAAATGCGCTTCACGGCCGAGGAGGTGGTGTCGGCCCTGGGCGCTCCCTGGCGTGCCGATGTGCGCGAGGCGCGCAGGGATGGGATTGGGCGCCATGCGGGCCATGTGGTCATCGACCTCATCATGACCCTCACGCGCTAGATCGCAATCGCCGTCAGTTGGACGCGTCGTGTGGCGGCGCAGGCCTCCGCGGAGTACGTTCGAAGTACCCACGAAAGGAGGCGCCATGTCCGACGACAATGCACCCAGCAGGCACGAGGTTTTCGAGCAGATTCGCGCAAGCGAATTGGCTCGAGGAGCTTCCGAGGATGATGCCGCGCGCGTCGCCGCCGAGAAGGTCGATCAAGTGATGGAGCTCAAGAAGGCTGATTAGCCTCTCCCGGGGGTTCGGGCCCCTACGATGACTCCATGGCGCCCGAAAATCCCCCCGCGTCGTGGTGGCGCCTCAACGCCACCCTTCCCAACCTCATCACCCTGGCGCGCATGGCGCTCATGGTCGTCTTTGTCGTGCTGCTGGCGAGTCATGAGGACGCCTGGGCCATCACGGCGCTGGCGGTGGCCGGGACGACCGACTTCCTCGATGGATACCTCGCGCGTCGTCTAGACCAGACGTCTGAGTTGGGACGCATGCTCGATCCGGCCGCGGATCGCCTCCTCACGGTTGCCGTGGTGGTGGGCCTCGCGTGGCGAGACATTGTTCCGTGGTGGCTGGTCGCGGTGCTGCTCGTCAGGGACGCGGTGATGGCCGTCGCCCTGCTCTCGTTGGCGCGGAGGAGACTGCCCACTCCTGTGGTGACCTTCCTGGGCAAGTCGGCTACGGCGGCGCTCTACGTCTTCCTTCCGCTGTCGTACCTGGCATTTGATCGGTGGGATGGACTGCACACCTTCGCCCTGTGGGGAGCGGCCGCGGCCGCAGTCGCTTATTGGGGATCCGCCGTGCAATACCTCGCGCAGGCACGTCGCGCAGGTTCCGATGGCGTGCTGACACCCTAGAATGGTCGGTGAAAGGAGGCGCTATGTCATACGACGAGTCGCCAGCCGAGCGGACGATGTCACTCGGCTCGCATTTACCAGCCGACGAGGCCGGCCCCGCGCGCCTCAGCAATCAGGACCAGGTCGCGGTTGACGCCCTTGCCGAAGACCACGCCTTGCTTGTGGTGCACCACGGCCCCAACCAGGGGGCACGCTTCCTTCTGGACGTCGATCTGACGACGGCTGGCCGCTCGGTGTCATGCGACATCTTCCTCGATGACGTCACCGTGAGCCGTGAGCACGCCCACTTTGTGCGCGCGGGCACCGATTTCCTGGTGCGTGACGCCGGATCCCTCAACGGAACCTACGTCAACCGCGAACGCGTTGCCGAGGCCGAACTGCGTGAAGGCGACGAGGTGCAGATTGGCAAGTACCGCCTCACCTTCTACCCTGGTCACCGGCGCTAGGCACTGCGATGAGTGAGCCGGCGCCGCAACTGCCGTCGCCGCGAGCCGAGTCGGCGCGCACCACGTGGCCACACCAGTTGTCGCACGCGCCGACGTTGCGGGTGGGGGACGTCCTGGCTGCGCTTCGCGTCGAATTCCCGTCTCTCAGTTCATCGAAGTTGCGCTTTCTTGACGCACAAGAGCTGGTTGCGCCGAGTCGCGCAGCGTCGGGGTACCGGCAGTACTCTCACGCGGACGTCGAGCGGCTGCGCTACGTCCTGCGTCAACAGCGAGACGCCTATGCGCCGCTGGGAGTGATCAAGGAACGTCTGAACACGTTAGACCGTGGCCTGGCGCATGAGCCACTGTCGTTGGCGGCGGCGGGGGATGGTTCGGGCGGCCTGGTCTCCATCGACGACGCCGCTCGATTGGCCGCCACGACGCCCGAGGTGGTGCTGTCGTTGGCCGACGAGGGTCTTGTGGTTCCTCAGTCCCCGGGGCTGTTCGAGCGGTCGGCAGTGCCGCTGATGTCCGCGTGCGCCCAGTACCTTGAAGCGGGTGCAGATATGCGCGAGTTGCGCGCGTTGGCGCGGGCCGCTCGGCGCGAGGTGGAGGCTACTCGAGCGGCCGCCGCACCCTTGCGCAGAAGGGACGACAGGGGCTTGGAGCAGGCCGCTAGGGCGCAGCGAACACAGGCCGCAGGCACACTGTTCTCGGCTTTGCTGCGAGAATCGAACCCCGACGGCGGGTAACACCTCCGGGAAACGCGACACGCGGTAGCGTGAAGTGCCGAGGTCGTTGAATCGGAGGGCGTGAAACCCTAACGTTGAGGTCGAAGGTGAAGGAGAGGTCATGGTGGACGCTGACATCCCAGCACGCGACCAAGGCGTGCTCTTCAGCGACGGCCTGACCTCCATCGACGAGGACGCTGGATATCGCGGTCCTGCCGCCTGCAAGGCCGCCGGAATCACCTATCGCCAGCTCGACTATTGGGCACGTACGGGACTCGTGGAGCCCACGGTGCGTTCGGCTACCGGCTCGGGCACCCAGCGACTGTACGGATTCCGGGACATTCTTGTGTTGCGGGTGGTGAAGCGCCTGCTCGATTCTGGGGTCTCGCTGCAGCAGATTCGAAGCGCCGTCGAGCATTTGCGTGAGCGCGGAGTGGACGACCTGTCACGTATCACATTGATGTCCGACGGTGCTTCCGTGTATGAGTGCACCTCCGACGATCAGGTGATTGACCTGGTACAGGGCGGACAAGGCGTCTTCGGCATTGCGCTCGGCAAGGTGTGGCGAGAACTCGAAGGGTCCCTTGCGAGCTTGCCGGCAGACCGCGGCCACACCCACGGCACCTCCGCCAACGTCGTGGACGAACTGGCGCAGCGTCGGGCGCGCAAAGCGACCGCCAGCTAACGGTTCTTCATCCCGCGAGCGCCCGCGTTCGGAGCGCTCGATTCCGCCTCATGCTCGCGGCAAACGCATACTCACCCCCGTGGAATCTGCGCGCCGGAGCCTGACATTGTGGGTCCAAGGTCGGTAGACACCGGTGACGACGTGGTCGGCAGATAACTGGCAAGATAAAGCCATCGTCGAAGGGATACCAATGTTTTCTAAGGTCCTCGTTGCCAATCGTGCTGAGATCGCCGTGCGCGCGTTCCGTGCCGCTGTCGAGAACGGCGCGAAAACGGTGGCGGTCTTCCCCTATGAGGATCGCATGTCGGAACACCGTTTGAAGTCGGACGAGGCATATCAGATTGGCGAGATCAACCACCCGGTGCGCGCCTACCTCGACATCGACGAGATGATTAGGGTCGCGAAACTTGCCGGGGCCGACGCGATCTATCCCGGATACGGCTTCCTCAGCGAAAACCCCGAACTCGCACGAGCTTGTGCCGACAACGGCATCACCTTTGTGGGACCGCCAGCTTCGGTGCTCGAAATGGCGGGAAACAAGAAGACTGCGATCGACTCCGCCAAGAGCGCCGGCATTCCTGTGCTGGCGTCCACGGATCCGGGCACCGACATCGACGCTCTGATCTCCGAGGCGGATGACATCGGATTCCCGATCTTCGTCAAGGCGGTCGCCGGCGGCGGCGGTCGCGGCATGCGCCGGGTGGAGCGCAAGGAGGACCTCAAGAGTGCGCTGAAGGCGGCGATGCGCGAGGCCGAAGCGGCCTTCGGCGACCCGACCGTGTTCCTGGAGCAGGCGGTGATCCGCCCCCGTCACATCGAGGTGCAGATCCTCGCCGA
>DGBM01000043.1 GCA_002384765.1 Demequinaceae bacterium UBA4004 | reverse complement strand
AACCCATGCCGAAGACCTGCGCCACGCCCAGCACAATGAGCAACAGCGAGGCCGCCACGATGATGGTCTCGCGATGGGTGACGAAGAGCGCGCCGAGCGCGCCAGCCCCCACGCCGAGCGGCACCAGGATGACGAGCAGCCCGGCGTAGAACACGGCCCCGTGTCCTAGCAGGCGCGTGCGCGCCCCGACGGTCGACGCGAAGAAGGCGGGCAAGAGCAGCGCGCCGCACGGGCTCAGGAGCGCGAGGGTTCCGCCGAGAAACGCAGTAACGAGGCCGACGTCCACTAGCTGGTCGCCTCGGCGAGGGCACGCTCAAAGGCGTCGACGAACAACTCCGTGGGTTGTGCACCGACCATCGGCTCGCCTCCCATGACGAAACTGGGAGTCGAGAACGCGCCGAGTCCAAGGCCGAGTTCTTGGTTGCGCATGATCTCCGCGGCCGTGGCCTCGTCCTGCATGTCGGCGCGGAAGCGCGGCACGTCGAGTGACAGCTGCTCGGCGAGGCTGACTAAGGCGTCCTCTGTGAGGTCCCCAGGAGAGCGCTTCTTCCCATCGAGGTATAGCTCGTGGTGGTACTCCCAGAACTGTCCCTGCAGCGCGGCGGCGTAGGCCGCTCTCGCGGCCCTTTCGGAATCGCGGCCGTAGACGTTGACGTCGCGCCATTCGATGCGCAGGTCGCCATCGTCGACGTAGTCCATCATCACGGGCAGGGTGTCGTTGCTCCACTTGGCACAGAACGGGCATTGGTAGTCGGAGAACACCACCAACACGACGGGGGCGTCGACCGGACCGATGGCCAGCAGATCATGAGGGTCGCGGCGCTCTGCGTCGGCGAAACTCACTGCTACGGGTTCCTCGACGTCGGTGGGGTCGCCGTCCTGGCCTTCGCCGCTGGGCGCCGGGGTAGCGTCGGCGGCGGTGGTGGCCGCTGCGCCGGCGGGGGCCGAGGCCCCATCGGTTCCTCCGGCGGCACTCCAGGCAACGAAGGCGATCAGTGCGAGAGCGACGACGCCGACGGCGCTCGGGACCACCCATGCGGGGGTGCGGCGGGTGTGGGGGGTGGGGGACATAACGTTCCTTCTTGTCGTCAGGGTGTGGTTCGATGGCGGGGTTCTCAGATGGCGGGGTTCTCAGTTGAGGGCCCGCAATGTTGGCTCTACGCGCCACCGTGCGCTAGTGCCCCAACGAGGGAGCAGTGAGAAAGGGTTCCCCTGCTTTCGCGAATCGCCGCGCCGTTTGACCAGAGGCGTGGCGGGGCGGTATCTTTGTCAGTCGGCGCGCAAGCGCCTTGCCCTGCCTGCGCCCTCCATGGGGAGCGGCTGCGGCGGGACCCCCTGGCCCATGTGGGCCGCGAGTAAACGAGCTTCAAGAGGAAGTCATCATGGTGTACGCGATTGTCAAGGCCGGCGGCCGTCAGGAGAAGGTGTCCGTGGGCGACGTCGTCGTCGTGGACCGACTCCAGGCGAAGACCGGTTCCTCCGTCGAGCTTCCGGCTCTCTTGCTGGTCGACGGTGACAAGGTCACGTCGGCCGCCAGGGACCTCGCCAAGATCAAGGTCACGGCTGAGGTCGTGCGCGACGAGCGTGGACCCAAGATCCACATTCTTAAGTTCAAGAACAAGACCGGCTACCGCAAGCGCCAGGGCCACCGTCAGGATCTGACGCGGCTCAAGGTCACAGGCATCAAGTAAGCGAGGAGTGACACCATGGCACACAAGAAGGGCGCGAGCTCCTCGCGCAACGGCCGCGATTCCAACGCTCAGTACCTGGGCGTCAAGCGCTTTGGCGGCCAGGTCGTCAGCGCAGGCGAGATCCTGATCCGTCAGCGCGGCACCCACTTCCACCCGGGCCTCAACGTGGGTCGCGGCAAGGATGACACCCTGTTCGCCCTGGAGGCGGGCGCCGTGGAGTTCTCTCAGCGTCGTGGCCGCAAGGTCGTCGACGTGGTCGCCAGCTAAACCCTTAAGTCTTCTTCAACAGGGGCGTCACCGTTGGTGGCGCCCCTGTTGCCTTTTCTCATACCGTCGACACCAAGGAGGAGCCATGGCCACGTTCGTTGACCGCGTGACGTTGCACGTGACCGCCGGCTCCGGGGGCCACGGCGTCGCCTCGGTGCATCGCGAGAAGTTCAAGCCGCTGGGCGGACCGGATGGCGGCAACGGCGGGCGTGGCGGCTCCGTCATCGTCGTGGTCGATGCTCAGATGACCACGCTGCTCGACTACCACCACGCGCCGCACCGCAAGGCCAACAACGGCCGCCAAGGCGCGGGCGACATGCGGAACGGCGCGAACGCCGATGACCTCAGGCTTGCGGTGCCCAACGGCACGATGGTGGTGAGCCCCGAGGGCGAGGTGTTGGCGGACCTGGTAGGCGACGGCGCCGAGTATGTGGTGGCCCACGGCGGCCGCGGGGGACTGGGCAACGCCGCGCTGGCCACCCAGAAGCGCAAGGCCCCGGGCTTCGCACTGCTGGGTGAGCCCGGCGAAGAGGCCACGGTGGTGCTCGAGCTCAAGTCCATCGCCGATGTTGCGCTCGTGGGCTATCCGAGCTCGGGCAAGTCGTCCCTGATCGCTGCGATGAGCGCGGTGCGCCCCAAGATCGCCGACTACCCGTTCAC
>DGBM01000177.1 GCA_002384765.1 Demequinaceae bacterium UBA4004 | reverse complement strand
TTCACGATCGACAACCCCAACGCACAGAGTTCGTGCGCGTGTGGTGACTCCTTCAGCTGATCATTTCAGCTTCGCAGACGGACGGTGAGGGCTAGCGCCCCACCGTCCGTTTCGCTTTCCCCCACAAACTCATGGCCCGTCATGCGTGCCCACGCTGGCACGTCGTACCGGGCGGCAACGTCCGTGGCGAGCACCGTGACGTCGGATCCGGGGGAGAGGCCCGCAGCGGCCTTGGCCAACATGATGATCGGCATGGGACACGCGGTGCCGCGCGCGTCCACCACGGTGGGCGTTGCCTCCGGCTGGTCTTTCATGAGGCGATGTGCGGTGCGCCGATGCGGGATCGCACAGCGGCGAGCGCGTCGGGGAGCTCCGCCAAGAAACGATCCACGTCCTGCTCAGTTACTCCCGGGTGGAGCGCAACCCGGACGTTGCCGTGAGTGAGTGCGCCCACGGCAGCGAGCACTCGCGAAGGTTCAAGGGTTCCTGACACACACGCCGAGCCCGAGCCGACGGCGAATCCGCGCCGATCAAGTTCGCTCAGCAGGACCTCGCCATCCACATACAGGCAGCTGAACGTGACAATGTGTGGCACCCGTTCATCGGGGTCCCCGAGCACGTCGACACCCGTCAGTTCCGCGGCCCTGGCCCGGATGCGGTCGACCAACGCGGACAGCCTGGCGCCCTCGCGCTGGCGGTGCTCGTTGCGTTCCTGCAACGCCACGGCCGACGCGAGTGCCAGGGGCACGCTGATGCCGCCCGGGGCCCAGTCATCCCCCTCGGGCCAGGCCGGCAGCCAGCGGGTGTGAGGCTCGAGGGCCAGCACGCCGATGCCTGCGGGTCCGCCCCAGTCCGCCGGGTGCGCCACGAGCGCGTCCCAGTACGTGGGGGGATCGATGTGTCCGATGCTTGATGTCGCGTCAACCAGCAGCGGCACGCCCGCGGCCTGGGTGGCGCGGGCAACGTCTTCGAGTCGCTGCACGGTGCCGAGTTCCTGATTCGCGTGCTGCACTGCGGCGAGTGCCACGTCGTTCGACCGGAGGGCGGCGGTCAGGTGTTCGATGCTGACGTGTCCTTCACGGTCCCCGTCCACGGTGTCGACGGCGTGCGGCGCCACGAATGCCGCCGCGTTCAGCAGGGCGTCACGCTCGATTGCGGAGACGAGGATGCGGTGTCGGCCACGACGGGCGGCATGAATTCCGGCGATGGCGCGGTTAAAAGCGGCGTGCGGGCTCGCCGTGAAGTGCACCAGTTCCGGACGGGCGCCCAGCGCGTCCGCGACGGCATCGCGCGAGCCATCGAGGAGGGCGCGCGCACGCCGCGATTCGGAGCCTAAACGGGCCGGATCCGCCCATCCGTCGGCAAATCCGGCGCGCAACGCGTCAGCTACTCGATCCGAAAGGGGCGCCGCGCCACCAGAATCGAGGTAAACCCGGGACCTTTGCATGCCACCACGGTATCGCGCGATAGTATGCACCCGTGGCTACCTTGTCCCCAGTAGCGCTTCGTCGCCTACGCCCCGCCGCCCTCGTCGTGGGGGCATCGTCCCTGCTTGCGGGCTGTGCGGGCCAGGCCGAAGCCAACGGTCTTCCGAGCCAACCCGGCGTCACCAACCACACCGGTCGCATCATCGACCTGTGGAACTACTCGTGGCTCGCCGCCATCGTCGTCGGCCTCATCACGCTGGCGCTGATCCTGTGGGCGATCACGGTCTATCGCAAGCGAAAGGGTGACGAGAAGCTGCCGGTGCAGACTCGTGCCAATGTGCCGCTCGAGCTGATGTACGTGGTGGTGCCGCTGCTGATGATCGCGGTGCTGTTCCGGTGGACGGCCACGGATATCGCCGCCGTCAAGGAGGTATCGGACAACCCCGACGTGCACATCCAGGCGATCGGCAAGCAGTGGGCGTGGGACTTCAACTACCTTGACGACGACGCGTACTCCGCTGGCGTGCAGGCCAAGCTCACGGGTGAAGCTGGCGTGGAGAAGACGCTGCCCACCCTGTATCTGCCGGTCAATGAGCTGGTCGACATCCAGCTCAACTCGCGCGATGTGATCCACTCCTTCTGGATTCCCGCGTTCCTGTTCAAGCAGGACATGATTCCTGGACGCACCACGCACATCCAGTTCGTTCCGCAGCAACTGGGCACTTACCAGGGGAAATGCGCCGAACTGTGCGGGGAGTACCACTCTTCCATGCTGTTCAATGTGAAGGTTGTTCCTCGCGAGGAGTACGAGGCCTACATGCAGTCGTTGCGCGACGCCGGCCAAAGCGGGTCGATTGGTCTTGAGTACAGCCGCCTCCAGGATCCTGAAGTCCAGCCAGCACGCGAGGAGGGTTAGACATGGCAACCGTCGCCTTTGAGTCAGAGGGCTCCTTCGAGCACGCGCCCGCGATCGCGCGTCGCGCCACGGGCTCGGTTGTGGTGCGGTGGATCACCTCCACGGACCACAAGGTCATCGGCTACATGTACTTGGGCGTGTCGTTCGCGTGGTTCATCATCGGCGGCATCCTGGCGCTGTTCATCCGTGCCGAGCTGTTCGAGCCGGGCATTCAGGTGGCGCAGTCGTCAGAGCAGTACAACCAGTTGTTCACGATGCACGGCAC
>DGBM01000222.1:2203-3910 GCA_002384765.1 Demequinaceae bacterium UBA4004 | reverse complement strand
GCCGCCCAGCCAGAACTCGTAGGCGGCCTTCGCGAATGGCTCTGGGCGCAGGCCAAGTTTGGGCTTGATGATGGTGCCCGCCACGTAGCCGCCGTTGTTGACGTCGCGGCCCAGGATGCGCCACATCTCCTGAATGTTCACTGCGGGTCCGTCGAACTGGCGCAGCGCCTCNNCTTGGCGTGCTCGATGTCGCCCATGCCCTGGTTGTTGCCAATGGCCAGGGTCAGGAAGGACACGATCATCATGCGGCCGTCAGTGACGTTGCGGTCGAACAGCTCGATGGGGTAAGCGATGCGCGTGTCCTCGGTTGCCTCGTCCACGTGATAGACCAGCGCGTCAACGCCGCGCGTGAAGTCGTCCGTGGTGGACACCTCCACGTTGGTGCCCGTCGAGGACTCCGCAGCAAAGTGCGCGGCCGCTTCAAGGTAGGAGTGGCCCGCCTTGGGCTTCATCTTGTAGGCGCACAGGATGTGCCTGCCGCCCGCCATGAGCTCTTCTTCTTTGAGCGATAGGTCCGCGTAGCGTGCCGACTGGTCCATGAGTCCTCCTTGGGGTGCTTCAGTGAATGGCATCCATGCCCGCAGTGGCGCGCGCGTGAATCTGGATCAGGTTGTCAACGGTGGTGCCTTCCAGGCTGTCCATCACGGCGGCCGCACCGTCAAAATGGTGGCCGCGCGCGTGGTTGCTTGGGGTGACGATGGTGGGGATGTCTGCCGCCGTCGCGGCCGCGAGACCTATCGCGGAGTCTTCACACGCGAGTGCTTGCGCTGGGCCTATGCTCAAGCGGTCGAGGACCCACTGGTAGATGTCGGGCGAGGGC
Organism: Demequinaceae bacterium UBA4004; assembly: GCA_002384765.1. The sequence continues at coordinate 3,090 of DGBM01000222.1, read as the reverse complement.
TTCTTGTGGGGGACGATGTCCCCGGCGCCGACCACCTCGAACCACGCCATGGCGTCGTCCCCCAGCGTGGACGTGAGTAGCGCGGCGGCGTTTTCGGGAGCGGTGGTCGTCGCGATCGCCAGGCGCAGGCCGCGCTCGCGGGCCTCCTTGATGAGCGCGGCAACGCCCGGGCGCAACGGGATGCCACCGGTGGCCACGCGCTCCAGGTAGAACTCGGTCTTGAGCGCGTGGGTGCGCGTGACCAGTTGGGCAAAGTTCGGATCGCTGGCGGTGAGCGGTTGGTAGGTGTTCGCGTAGTGATGCATGCGTTCCTTGCCTCCCGCGATGGGAAGCATGGCGTCGTAGAGCTCGGCGCCCCAAAACCAGGGCAGGCCCACCTTGGAGAAGGCGCGATTGAACGCCACGCGGTGCCCGTCACGCTCGGTTTCCGCGAGTGTGCCGTCTACGTCGAATACCAACGCCTCGAGTGCCATGTGGCGAGACTAGGCGCGCGCGGGTAGGACTGTCTTTCCCCCATTGGGGTTGAGTTGAGGGTGAGTCGGGCGTGACGCGTCGAGCGCGGGGCGACGCGCGGTGGTTGCCGCCACCTGCTGATGGGAGTCGCCCAGGGGCCTAACCGGCGTGCGTCGCCGCCTGTGCGCGCACCTTGGAGCGATCGCGCTTGAGCAGGTAATACGCGGCGGAATGCGCTGCGGTGACTGTCGCGGCACCGGCCAGGTGAGCACCCACGATGATCTCTGGGAGGCCGGTGAAGTACTGGACGTAGCCGATCGCGGCTTGCGCCAGCGTCACGCCGACGAGGACGGTCCAGGCCTTGCGGACCTCGTCGCGATCGCCGTACGAACGGTCGTTGCGGACCCGCCACACCAAGTACGCCAACGTGGCCA
>DGBM01000222.1:0-2177 GCA_002384765.1 Demequinaceae bacterium UBA4004 | reverse complement strand
GAACGCCCACACGATGAGCGCGTGGGCCTGGGCGGCAACGGCGGGGTCGATGCCAAGCCTGTCGGTCGCGTCGGCATCTCCCGAGTGTGGACCGGCTCCCGTGGTGACGGTGCCCAATGTCAGCAGACCGACAAGCAGCACGGAGTTGACGCGAAGCGTGGTCTTGATGCATCGGCGCCCGTCTCGGCGTTGAGCGTCGCGGTACTTGAGCGCAAGCCACACCGCCTGCCAGACGAGGCCCATCGATAGGAGTAGGTGCGGTGCCACCACCACGGGGTTGAGTTTCGCCAGGACCGTGATGCCGCCGAGCACCGCTTGACCCACAACGCCCAGCAGGGGAACGAGCCCCCACCAGCGCAGGTCGCGCCGCGTGTCCCAGACGGCAATGGCAACGCCGAGAGCCACGACCAGGAGGACGAATGTGAGAGTGCGATTGCCGAATTCGATGAAGGGGTGCATTCCCAAGGCGCCGCGCAGCTGGGGAGTGAAGGTGCCGGGCTCGCATTGGGGCCACGTGGAGCAACCGAGCCCCGAGCCCGTGAGTCGGACAGCCCCTCCGGTAACAATGATGCCCGCCTGGGTGAAGATGTTCGCGACCGTGAGGGCGCGCGCATGGCGGCCCAGGAAGGCGCGAGAACGCTGGAACGGATTGCCGGAACGTGTCGCGGGGGTCCTCGTTGTCACCGGCCAAGTCTAGGCGGGAGCACGAGCGCCGCCCGCACCCACACCGTGGTGTTGGTCGAGCGGGGGCTCTGCGCCACCCGAGCCCCACCCCTCGGACACGTCGAACCGGGCGGGCGCGCGACACGCCGATGTGGTTGCTCTGGCGGCAGGAAGTGCGGGATGTCGCGATTCAGATTGGTTCGGAGCGTCGGCGCTGTGCGTCTCGGGCGTGAGTCTGGGGTGGGTGTCTCGCACCCGCGCGAGCCGGTCGAGTAAGGCTTCCCTTGCTTGCGCTCGGGCATTTTCGGCACGACACTGTTGTTTAAATAACTGATGGTCGGCAGAACGTGCGGCCGCATGACCCCCGCCGACTCCCCGGCGCTGGGGCAGCCGGAGCGTCGGAAGGAGGCTCTTGTGGGTACAGACACCACTCGCGAGCGCATCCTGAGCCTGATCGCTTCGGCGGGCCCGATCACCGCCGCCGCCCTTGCAGACAAGTTGGGCCTCACGTCCGCCGCAGTGAGGCGCCACCTCGGCGCGCTGATCGAAGACGGACTCATCGCCGACCACGACATGCCAAACGCAGTGGATCGCGGACGCGGCCGCCCCGCGCGGTCCTTTGTCGCGACCTCGGTGGGCCAGCGGACCCTCCAGGCCGACTATTCCGAGGTGGCGCGCGAGGCCGTGAGTTACTTGCGCGACCGCGGCGACCTCACCGAATTCGTGAAGGCTCACGAGGCTCGCTTCGTGGCGTCCATTGCCGGCGCCGTGGATCCTGACGCGCCGATGGCGGAGCGGGTCGAGGCCCTCTCGGAGGCCCTCGCGGAGCAGGGTTATGCGACGTCGGTGCGCCCGGGTCCCGGCGGCCACACGCTCCAGTTGTGCCAGGGCCACTGCCCCGTGCAGGAGATCGCTCAGGCCGCGCCTGAGTGGTGCGAGTCGGAAGCCCGGGCATTTTCCTCCGTTCTCAACGTTCACGTTCAACGACTGTCCACGCTCGCCCAAGGGGCGCACGTGTGTACTACCACCATCCCGCTCACCCCGGCCCTGAAGGAAGGATGACGATGAGCACTCCCACTGACAACGTCCCCATGACCCAAGACGAGACCATTGCGTCGTTGGGTAACTATGAGTTTGGCTGGCACGACGACGACGCGGCGGGTGCGATCGCCAGGCGCGGCCTCAGCGAGGACGTGGTGCGCGGCATCTCCGCGCTGAAGAGTGAACCCGAGTGGATGCTCAAGCTCCGCCTCAAGTCGCTCAGGCTGTTCGGCAAGAAGCCGATGCCGACGTGGGGTTCGGACCTCACCGGCATCGACTTCGACAACATCAAGTACTTCGTNNTTCGACAACATCAAGTACTTTGTGCGCTCCACCGAGAAGCAGGCCACCAGTTGGGAGGACCTCCCCGAGGACATCAAGCGCACGTACGACAAGTTGGGCATCCCGGAGGCCGAGAAGCAGCGCCTCGTGTCGGGTGTCGCCGCCCAGTACGAGTCCGAGGTCGTCTACCA
>DGBM01000215.1 GCA_002384765.1 Demequinaceae bacterium UBA4004 | reverse complement strand
AGGGATCGCCATCTCGAAGATCTCTGCCGATGTGAACTTCATGCCCTCACAAATCTCGTGGCGGACCCACTTGTCATGACCTCCGCCCGACGACGTCGGGGCGCCTTGGCTTGAAGCCTCGGCTGTTGTGACTGCGACGCCCGTGTCGTCCGTTTGGCCACCAAAGCCCATCGGGATCAGCCACCCAGCCATTACGAGGCATGCCCAAGCCTGCTCTCCACGCCCCATCATCTAGCCGCTTCCCGGCAGATCAACATTCACACCGACAACATTCCAGTGCTCATCGCGCCAGATGAGTTTGACCGCTACTTCACCATCACCGCCCGGTTCGGAATCCACCAAATTTCCCTCGGCGTCGTAGTCGCGATTTTCTGACACCGCTACAGGAAATCCGACGTACCAGTATCCATCGTCGCGCAGCGCTCCCTGCGAAAGGCCCTCTGGAATCTCCAAGACCCCGCCGTTGCGTGACCCACCTGTCTCGATCAGTTCCGCATACGACTTCAGTGAGCTGGCGCAGAACTGGCACTCGTCCCCAGAGAGCAAGGCGAACATTCCCGAATCGTGTTCAGCAAACATTCGTTGGTACTCACGCACGAAGAACTTTGCGAAGTTGCTTGCACTGACGAAGTTCTCGGCGCGCGCGTCCTCCGGGATCTGCGCGAGCAACTCCTCCTCCGAGGTCACGCTCGGCGTCGGACTGGGTGACGGCGTCGTCTCCACCGTCCGGGTGGCTGACGGGGTTTCCGTCACGATCGGCCCAGGGTCACCTGAGCACGCAGACAACGATGCGGTCGCGCCCCCCACGAGGGCTACGACCGCCGCACAACGCAGCAGTCGAGCCATGTCGGGACCCTACCGGGAGACCGCGGCGCCTGGTAGCCCCAACCTTGGGGGTTGTGGATAACCCACCCACTCGCAGCGTCGGCGTTGTTGTGGGGGGCTCGACCAGTTTGAGATAGTCAACATGTTGAGTAATCCAAACGAGTAATCCAAAGAGGTCGCCACCCCCGCCTGGGCAAGCGGTCACCGACGGGAGCGCGGCAAGCGCGCCCGCCGCCGTGGGCATACCCTCAAAGCGAGCAGGCGCAACAATGCGCAGGCGCGGGCCGAGGGAAGGCTTTCATGAAAAGCAACACAGTCCTGGGAGTCATCGGCGGCATCCTCATTGCCATCTCCGTGTTCCTCACCGGCACCACCGTCAGTTTCTCGGGCGCGGCCATCAAGGAGACGGTGCCGCTCATCCTGTTCGTCGCGGCGCTCGCGGTCATCGCGTTCTCCGTCATGAAGAACCGCACGGCGGCGAGCTTCGCGGCCATCGTGGCGGCGACCATCGCGCTCATTCAGCTCGTGGACATGCTCCGCAACGGCTCTCTGGACATCACGGTGCGGCTCGTCATCCTCGTGGCGGGCGTCGCGCTCGCTCTCTTCTCCTCGCTCGGGAACCGCAAGAGGTAGACGGAGGCGGTCCGATCCCGATCCTGTTCGGGACCTTCGCCCCGACCCGTTCATCGGCCGCAGGTGTAAGCCGAGAGAATCACCCCTCGAAGAGGGAATGACAACTCCCGGCAACACGAGGCAGCGGACTCATGAACACCGAACAACTCGACAAGATCAAGAGTGGAAAGGGCTTTATCGCCGCGCTCGACCAGAGCGGCGGCAGCACCCCCAAGGCACTGCAGTTCTACGGCGTGGACGACGACGCGTACGCGAACTTGGAGGCGATGTTCGACCTTGTCCACGAGATGCGCACCCGGATCATCACCAGTCCGGTCTTCACCGGCGACCGCATCCTCGGTGTGACCCTGTTCGAGATGACCGTGGAGCGCGAGATCGGGGGCAAGGGCGCCCCCGAATACCTGTGGGAGGACAAGGGCATCGTCCCGTTCCTCAAGGTTGACAAGGGCCTGGTAGAGGAAGTTGACGGGGCCCGGGTCATGAAGCCGATGCCCGACCTGGCGGAGGTCCTCGAGTTGGCGAAGGCCCACGACGTGTTCGGCACCAAGATGCGTTCGGTCATCAAGCTGGCCAACGAGGCCGGCGTGAAGGCCGTGGTGGACCAGCAGTTCGAGGTGGCTCGCCAGATCCTCGCCGCCGGGCTGGTGCCCATCATCGAACCCGAGATCGACATCTCCAGCCCCAAGAAGGCCGAGGCCGAGGCGCTGCTCAAGGCCGCCCTCCTGGCCGCGCTCGACGGGCTCGACGACAACCAGCAGGTCATGCTCAAGCTCACGCTGCCCGAGGTGGACGGCTTCCACGCCGAGCTCGTGCAGCACCCGCACGTGCTGCAGGTGACCGCCCTGTCCGGTGGCTACACGCGCGAGGAGGCCAACGCCCGGCTCGCCCGCAACCCCGGTGTGATCGCCAGCTTCTCCCGCGCCCTGACGGAGGGTCTCAGCGTCCAACAGAGCCAGGAAGACTTCGACGCCGCTCTGGAAGCCTCGATCGCGAGCATCTACGAGGCCTCGAACACCTGATCCTGCGTCGTCCGCCGCTTCGACCGATCCCGGCTTCGCGCTGCGCGGGACCTAGGCCCCGCGCCGCGCATCGGCCGCAGGTGTAAGCCGGAATTATCAACCCTTGCGCAGGGGCTGACAACTCCCGTCAATACGAGGAGCCGGACTCATGAACACCGAACAGCTCGACAAGATCAAGAGTGGAAAGGGCTTCATCGCCGCGCTCGACCAGAGCGGCGGCAGCACCCCGAAGGCCCTCAAGCTCTTCGGCATCCCGGAGACCGCGTACTCGAACGAGGACGAGATGTTCGACCTCATCCACGAGATGCGCACCCGCATCATGACCAGCCCGGTGTTCACCGGCGACCGCATCCTCGGCGCGATCCTCTTTGACAAGACCATGGAGCGGGAGATCGGCGGCAAGGGAGCCGCCGAGTACCTGTGGGAAGAGAAGAACATCGTTCCCTTCCTCAAGGTGGACAAGGGGCTGGCCGAACCGGCCGACGGCTCCCGCACCATGAAGCCGCTGCCCGACCTGGACGAGGTGTTGGCGCGGGCCAAGACCCACGGCGTGTTCGGCACCAAGATGCGCTCGGTCATCAGGCTGGCCGACAAGACCGGCGTGAAGGCCGTGGTGGACCAGCAGTTCGAGGTGGCTCGCCAGATCCTCGACGCCGACCTGGTGCCCATCATCGAACCCGAGGTGGACGTGTTCAGCCCAGAGAAGGCCGTCGCAGAAGTCATGCTCAAGGCCGAACTCCTGGCCGCGCTGGACCAACTCAACCCCGAACAGCGCGTCATGCTGAAGCTCAGCCTCCCGGAGCTTGCGGGCCTGCTCACCGACCTGGTGCAACACCCCAACGTGCTCCGCGTGGTCGCCCTGTCCGGAGGGTTCACCCGTGAGAAGGCGAACGACCGGCTCGCCCGCAACCCCGGTGTGGTCGCCAGCTTCTCCCGCGCCCTCACGGAGGGCCTCACCGCCCAGCAGAGCCAAGAGGAGTTCGACGCCACGCTCGACGCCTCGATCGCCAGCATCTACGAGGCATCGCTCGCCTGACCCGCGGCGCGCACGCCGCGCCGCGGTTACGCTAATCCCCTGCGCACACACAAGGGGATGTCATGACGGACACGGACGGCACCGGGCAACCGAGAGTGCCCCGCCTGCCCGATCCGGGGTGGCTTCCTGACCCCAGCGACCGGGACCTCGAGCGCTACTGGAACGGCTGGGACTGGACGCAGCTGACCCGCGACCGGATCACCAGGGCGTCATATGCGCCCGGCGCGCCCGGCGCGGCATCGGCCACGACCACGCGCCGCCCCGTGGTCCGCGGATGGATCATGATGCTGGCGCTGGCGACCGTGGTCGCCGTGGGCGCGGCGGCATACGCGAACATGCTCCCCGCATGGATGGTGAGACCCGCGCAGATCTTCCTGGCGGCGCCGGCCGGGCCGGAGGTCGCCTACCCCGTGTTTGGGTCCGACGACACGGTCACCTACCTGGCCCGCGGCATGGTTGCGCAGCAGGAATCCATCGACGTCACCTGGCTTGTGGCGACAGGGCACGACGTGGTGGCCGAGGTGGACGACGCCATGGCCGAAGCCCAGGCACAGAACCCGTATGCCTTTGTGTCCGGCTGGCGCATCCGGGTTGAGGCCACCCGCGCACAGGTGTTCCCCGACTACATCTATCCGGCCGACGAGGCCGAGAGGCGCCGTGTGGAAACCTCGAGCGCCGTGGCGGCCATCATGGCCGATCCCTCGGTGACGGCGGCGGCCGGTGCCCGCGACACCGTCGGCGCCCTGCATGACGCGGTGCTGCAGGCCGCCACCTACGACCGTGCGGCGGCCGCGGCCATCAACGCCGGGGCGCGGCCGGAGACGTCCCCCGCGGTGGCGCAGTCTCAGGAGGCGTACGGGATTCTGGTCGCTGGCACCGCCGTGTGCAACGGGTACGCCCAGGCCTTCCAGCTGCTGGCGGCGGCGTCGGGCATCACATCGGTGGTGGTGACGGGCGAGGCGAACGGCGGCGTCACCACGGGTAGTCATGCGTGGAATCGCGTGCTGATTGACGGCAGGTGGCTGGTGGTCGACACCACCTGGGACGATGCTGCCGATACGCTGCCGCGCCGCGACTACCTGTTGATGGATCCGACTAACCCGCAGATGAGCACCCGCGCCGCGAACGACTACTGGGTGGTCGACGCGAACGCGGGGATGTATCAGTAGGGGCGATCACGCCGAGCGGAACGTGCGCTGGCCGCCATCGCCCTGCCAAGATGGTCAGGTCGCCCGTCAAGGGAGCGGGGCGGAGGGAAGTCACCTGTGGACACTGACGCTACGGACACTGAATCGGCCGAGGGCCACGACGTCATCACCGACACCGACCGGCTTGCCTACATGTCGCTACGCAAGCGGCCGGACACACGCGCCAAACGGTATGCGCTCGGCCGGTCCCTGAGGCACAAGGTGCCGCGATCCGCGCTGGGCGAGTGGCGGGTCGCCCGCGCGGGCCGGGACCCGGTGGCGCTGGTGGAGGAGAACCACGAGGGCCGCGTCCCGGAGTTGGTTCCGGTGCGGGTGGCGCGGATGGCGGCCTCTCCCTACGGTTTCCTTCGGGGTTCCGCGGTGGTCATGGCCGACGACGTGGCGGGCCTTCCCGCGACCGGCATCATGCCCGTGGTGTGCGGCGACGCGCACCTGGGCAACGTGGGCTTCTACGCCTCACCCGAACGTGACCTGGTGCTGGACCTCAATGACTTTGACGAGGCACACCCCGGCTCGTGGGAGTGGGACCTGCGGCGGCTTGCCGCAAGCACGTGGGTGGCGGGCCGCCAGAACGGCTCCTCGGAGGACGACTGCGAGGCCGCGGTGCGCGCCTGCGCCGCCTCCTACCGCGAGGAGATCCGGTACCTGGCCGACCAGCCGCTGTTCACCCGCTCCTTCGAGCGCATCGACATGACCCGGATGCGCGAGCACGCGCCGGACAGTCCCCTGGCCGTCGAGCTTGAGCGTGCCGCGAATCGCGCGCGCGAGCGCACCTCCGACCGCGCGCTGCCGCGTTTCACCACCGAGCGTCACGGCACCCGCCAGATTGTCGAGGAGCCACCCCTCATCACGCGGCTGCCCTACCAGGAGGCGGAGATGCTCGCCGAGGGCCTCGACGAGTACCTCGCCACGCTCGACCCGCACTGGCGGCGCGTGCTAGGCGGGTACACCTTGGTGGACGTCGCCCACAAGGTGGTGGGGGTGGGCTCCGTGGGGCTGCGCGCGTATGTCGCCCTGCTCGAGGGTTCGAGTGAGGACGACGTGATCTTCCTCCAACTCAAGCAGGCCCGCCGGTCGGTGCTCGCGCGGTATGTGCACGGCGACAGCGCGTGGCACCGCCACCAGGGCGAGCGGGTGGTCGAGTACCAGCAGGCCCTCCAGACGGTGAGCGACCCGCTGCTCGGGTGGACCACCGTGGACGGCCGGCAGTTCTATGTTCGCCAGTTTCGCAATATGAAGGGTTCGGTCTCGCTGGACGCGATCTCCGCGGGGTCTCTCGCGGACTACGCGGGCATCGCCGGCCGTCTGCTCGCCAAGGGGCACGCCCGCACCAGCGGCGCGTCGATGATCGCGGGCTACGTGGGCGGCAGCGCCAAGCTGGACGAGGCGATGGCGCGCTTCGCCCAGTCCTACGCCGACCAGACCGAGGCCGACCACGCGGCGCTGCTGGCCGCGGTCAAGAGCGGCAGGATGCCGATGGCGGACAGCGCGTAGCGGATTCGGTTCCGGCTACGCTGTGGCGTCGTCGTCGTCGTGGCTCTTGCGCTTGAACCGCGACGTGACCGCGCCGACCGCACCGGTGGCCTTGTCCCGCGCGGCCCCGGTGAATTCCGATGCCGTGCCCGCGGCGGATTGCAGCGCCTTCACGGCACGCGACTGCGCGGTGACGTCCGGGTCCGCCCTCTCAAAGTCGCGCAGCACGTCGGGGAAGTCGGTGGGTGGGGTGGGGAAGGCGATGCGAGCGGCCTTGACCACGTCGCGTCCAAAGGTGAAGCTGCCCACGCCGCCGATGACCGCACCCACGCCAAAGGGGATGGCCTTGCCGAGCGTCCCGGCCCCAAACTTGGCGCTGGTCTTCAGTGCCTGGCGGGCGATGACGGTCGCCACCGGCGCGAGCGCGGAGTCGGGCAGCTGCTGGGTGAGCACCTCTCCCCAGCCGTCGGGCAGGGCCCGTCCGAGCGTGCCGGCGGCGAGGGTGCGGGCATGGTCGACGCTCCCGGCTCCGGCGGCCTGGAACACAAGCTTGGCGACCTTGCTCTGCGACTTCTCGCCCAGCAGCATGGCGAACACGAGCGGCCGCGCGCGTTCCGCGTCGGTCACTTCTATGCCGTGCAGTTCGGTGGCGGCGAGCACGTACAGGGCGCTGGTCTCGTAGAAGAACAGCAGATCCGCGGCGCCCAGCGCCAGGGCGGTGCCCGTGCCCACCACGGGGATGGCGGCCGATGCTCCCACCCCGGTGCTGGTCGCCGTCACGGTGGTGACGTAGCGCTTGTCCAGCATCTTGAGAATCTCCGCGGCGGTGGCGTCCGGCTTCTCCCGGCG